>CAXTNZ010000073.1:0-26297 GCA_964245695.1 uncultured bacterium
CACCTTCAGCATCCTCAGAACCATTTGATATCCAAGAACCGCGCAGAGTAACTTCTAAATACTCAGCATCACAAACTGACAACGCCATGATTTCTTTGTCATCACGTTTCACTTCAGCTTTTAGCACTTCTACTCCTGGTAAATTAACAGGAAGCAAAAAGGAAGCAGTACTGGGTTCTACGCACAGACATTGCCCAACTCGCAGTGCCAAAATCACTCGCCCTTGTACCCATTGCTCCAAGGACTGAGTTAGACACTCTAAGTGAAAGCTTTTTTCAGTGTAAATTAATTTCAGCATTCCTTATGCTCTCCTGTTATTCCAGGTTTGCTTGTTCAAAGCGCCAGAACTGTTCGGCAAAAGATATAGCCGGATGGACTGGTGCTTTTGGCTTGGTACGCAGTTGCATACCAGTCTCAAAGAGAGTGCGATCGCCTTTACGCGAGTTACATTTTTCACAAGCTGTGACTACGTTATCCCAAGTGTGCGAACCGCCTTTAGAACGCGGAATCACATGATCCAGCGTCAGATGTCTGCTGCTACCGCAATATTGGCAACTGTGATAATCTCGCCGCAACACTTCCCGTCGATTTACCGGCGGAACTTTCCACACACGCTCACCAGAAGCAATTTTCAAGCGAATATGTTTTGGTACACGAAGTACCAAGCTCGGTGAGTGGACTTGCCATCCGTTTTCTGTGATAAAGTCTAGCGGTTCAGCCTTATTTGTTACTAACAGTACAATTGCCCGCTTGATATTTACCCGACACAGTGGCAAGTAATTTTGCGAAAAAACCACCACGGATTGCTCTAACACTTGCCCAAAAGCGCTCGTCACAGCTTGACTCCTTATTAAAAAACCCCCGCTTCTTTCGTTTTTGAAGCGGGGGTTGGAAATTGACCGGAAAGTTTTCTGGTCTTATATCGGTACAGCATCTTGGTATCTGTACCTCCCGCTAGCTTGGTTTGGTTTTAGTGCTGGATTCAGCCCACTAATTCTTTGATATCTAAAATCATGATTACCCTCTGTGATTTGCCATTGATTACGGACTTCGTCACCCATAAATAAATACTCCACTCCCACAGCGGCTGATTCCCAACTGAATCGGCAGTTGGCAGCACGCAAAGAAGTAGAGTTGGGGTAAACGGATTTCACAGAAAATTTCACCTATTGAACATTCCTTTAAACATACTACACTTGTATTACTATCCTGTCCATACCTATAAGGAGAAAAAGTCATGCATACGATCGCTCGCACGCCAACCACCGACATGGAAGTTACCAGCATCCGCCTAGAGCGCGAACTAAAAGATAAACTCAAAGAACTATCTGGCAATCAGGGATATCAAGCCCTAATCCGTGATATCCTCTGGAATTATGTGCAGCAAAAATCAGGTGAGTGGAAACCCCGATTTTCGCGATCTGATATTCGAGCTAGCATAGCCGCTACGGCTCAACAAGAAGAACGCTGCGTACTCACGGGTCAATTAATTCAAGCCCAACAACCGATGTTGTTAGGACTGACGAGGAATGGCGAAATGGTTCCTCTGAGTGTCGAGAGTTTGCCAGGATAGCTTTAGTTTCCGGTAAATCTAGCCTTGGGAAAAACCTGTCCACGCATTGGGCAGGCTTTACCAAATGGCGCTCCAAATCTTGGAAAACACCGAATATTTTTGGTGTGGGAGCGCCATTTGGTGTCTGAATCTCGGTACAAATCGATAACCTACGAACAAGCCTGCCCAATTTTGGATAACTTTGATGAAACCCCAGTTACTACCTTATAAGCGAGTAACTGGGCTAAACCGATAATTAAATTTTATTAATTTTTTAAATAAGTTGAATCCCCAACAACTTACAGAGTCCTTAAATAGCCTTGAACGAACTGCGTACATCAGGACGCATGAAAATCTCTTCTTCCTTTACCCTTTACCCTTTACCCTTTCCCCTTTTTCAAGTCAGTTGTCATGGCAAACCTCGACAGGGTAAATAACCTTTAAACGATAACTGTATGAAAAACAAGGGGTTTAACAACACTTGACAGATGGCAACCATCAGCGTGATAAGTAAATAATTGTCGCCAATCGTAGTTAGGCAACAATACCTCACAAATCCTTTCCTATCTGCCTAAGTAACCCGTAAAAAGTCTGCTTGAGCTTTAAAGTAATCATATTTTACTTTTGCCTGCCTCAGACAAGGGTAGCGCACTTAAACAGGCAAAAGCTATACAAATGCTACGTACTTACGGAGATAGCTCAGTGTTAACCCGGAGGAGATTTACGGAGTTTTTGCCTAAATTATAGAGAAATTACTGTTTATGTATACTTACAGACAGGATATTCTAAGTCAAACTTAGTAAATTAACTCAACATCCGAAAGCTAGAAATCTTCAAGATTGAGCTTTTTAGTATATAATGGATATTTTTTTAACTAAGTATGTATCTACTTAATATACTAGTAATTTGGTCATCTGAAATAGAAAAGGGCTATAACAGGTGAGAAAAACTATTGATCAAAGATTTGCGATTAATCAGGTGCAGCTACATAACAAAGGGTGAATCAGATGCCAAGAGGTTGGTTAAAAAGAGAATGGAGTCATTATCCAAGAGTGTGCCAGGAATGAAGAAGCCTTTATCATCGCCGCAACTGTGCTCAGATGAAATGGATCGACGAGAACAATACCCGCATGGAAAGCTGATGCAGCATCAGGAAGAACCAGCCCACCAGTTGACACAAAAGATTCATCAAATCATCGCCAGTAGCTTGGCTCCAGCAAAAATGCTGCAAGAGATTGCCCAAGTGCTAGGAGTTGCGTTCCAAGTAGATTCGTGTAGCTTAGTTCCAGTAATCGGCGAGACATCTGATGAGGTAACTACTGCTAATTGGTGTGCCTCGGAGTATTTAGGGTTGCCGCATCCAGATGAGATGTTCTCGATGGAACAAGTGCAATGCGCTTGGGAACCAACAATTGAAGATATTTCGACTATTCAAAACAGTCTGGTAACTGGATATGAATATTTGCCGTTACCGATAAAATCAGTTTTGGCAATTCCTACACGCTTTGGCGGCAAAAATAACGGCGTTATTAGTCTGATAAAGTTTCACCCCTATGATTGGAGTGAGTCAGAAAAACAACTGCTAAAAGCGGTGGAGTCATCTTGTGCGATCGCTTTTTCCCAAGTGGCACAAGCACAGTTAATTGCTTCTCAACAGAAAAATATCCAAACCAGTACTCAGCACCAAAGCTTGATTAAGCAACTAACTATACTTAGTCGCAGCAACTTCGAGTTGAATCAAATGCTCCAGGTAGCGATCGCCTCGACAGCAGAATGTCTACAAGCTGATCGCGGTCTGCTGATACTGCTAAAATATACAGACCCTCTGTTTAGGATTCAACCTAAAAAACAAATTCCCAAAGCGAAAGCAACCGTTATTGGTGAATGGTCTAGTCCAAGTGAAAGTTCGCGCCTTAGTCAACTAGAGACTTTGGATAAGTCCTTCCTTGTTTCCGAGTGTGGATTATGCCGGCGTATATTCACTGACGCAGGAAAACCAGTAATTATAAATGAAAATATAGACCAAAAGGGTATTTCGATTGCTCCGGTGTTTGCTGTGGATATCCTGCCTGCGGTGCTTTTAATGCCATTAGAGAATCAAGGCAAAGTCTTAGGATTTTTAGTGCTTCAGCAAGCAGTGCCTCGCAGTTGGGACCCTGCAGAATTAAATATGGTGGAAATGGTTTGCGCTCAAATGAGCAATGCCATAATTCAATCACAAACACTGCGGCAAGTACAGATGTTGGTAGACGAGCGTACAGCCAAACTACAAAGCAGTCTGGAACTTCAAGCAAAATTGCATGAAAGAACGCGACAATATGTTGAGCAGCTGCGAGAACTCAACGAACTCAAAGATGAATTTTTGAGCAACATGAGCGATCGCTTGCGCTACCCTTTGACGAATATGCTGATGTCAATTCGCAATTTACGTCTACCGGGAATAGCACCAGAGCGTAAAGCTAAGTATGTGGATATCCTAGAAAGCGAGTGTACAAAGGAAATCAACTTAATTAATGACTTGTTGACGCTGCAAAAGCTAGATTCCCATCAAGAACGCCCGCAATATGAAACCATCGATTTAAATCCAAAAATTCAAGATTTAGCCGCATCTTTTGGCCAAAAACTCGCAGATAAAGGATTAAGCATATCCGAGGATTTACCGACCGAGTCGCTAACGCTACAAACTGAAGTAGAAAGTTTTAACCGCATCCTGCAAGAATTGTTAACGAATGCCACTAAATACTCAGAACCCGATTCTGTCGTTCAACTGCAAGCCTATCACCAAGTTGAGCAACAAATAGATCAAGTTATTATTAAAATAATTAACACCGGACGTAGTATATCTGAAGAAGAGGCAACTTATATATTTGACAGGTTCCGTCGCGGTAGAGGAGGACGATGGACTCCCGGTACTGGCTTGGGGCTTGCTTTAGTCAAGTCTTTAGTGCAGCATTTGAATGGGGCGATCGCTGTTGAAAGCACTCCGATTGATGACTCGAACATGAGCAGAATTTGCTTCACCCTGACTCTGCCCCAATTTTCTGAATAAAGCAAACCGCCCAAACGAAAGTGACTGAGCAACAAAATACAACAGAAAACTTTGATTTTGACTTTGCTGGTGACGACACCAACCTAGAAGGGAATTTTGCAACCGATGCAGTCGCTTCGCTATTTGTGGAAGTCCAAATTGAGAAAACAGCAGAGCGACAGCGACAAATCACTGGGAAAATCCAAATTCCCCAATCAATTGAACTAGTCTGGAAAGTTCTTACAGATTACGAAGCCTTGGGCGACTTCATCCCCAACCTTGCTAAAAGTCGTTTATTGGCGCATCCCACAAAAGGTATTCGACTAGAGCAAGTTGGCTCTCAACGCTTGTTAAATTTCAACTTTTCTGCGCGTGTAGTTTTGGATCTTCAAGAATACTTTCCTAAACAAATTAATTTCCGGATGGTAGAGGGAGATTTCAAAGACTACTCTGGTAGCTGGTACTTAGAGCCTTATTCCCTCGGTGAAGATATGGGAACTAATCTCTGCTACACAGTTAATGTTTGGCCTAAACTTGTCATGCCAATAACAATCATTGAGCGTCGCCTAAAAAACGATCTACAGTTAAATTTACTAGCGATTCGCCAGCGTGTAGAAGAGTTAGCCAATTAAAATCATCTCACATCTGCTTTTTGTTTGTTCAAGACTATAGCCTGAATTACATTGCCAGCGAAAGCAAAAAGGTAAAAGAAACAACTTTTACCTTTTTGCTTTTATCCTTTAAATTTTTAAATACCCCCAGGGGAATTCGAATCCCCGTTACCTCCGTGAAAGGGAGGTGTCCTAGGCCTCTAGACGATGGGGGCGTCAGAGCGAAACTCTTTCTAAATTAACGGATTTCCGTGTCGATGTCAACAGCTTATCCAAAAAAAATTTAGGGCAAAATTCTTCATTGAGGAATATGCCTAGCATCCAGTTACTTATTGACTTTAGAGTTCCCCATGTGCTGACTTTCCTGAAGGACACTTGTGAAGTTTGTTTTTGTCCTGAGTAGAAAACTGGAAAAAAATCGCGACTCCGTAGCATGTATATTTTGACAGTGCGACTATCAATACAGCTAGAATTCGCCTTCCTAGAGATTTGCAGTTTTTTCTCGGTTTTATGCTTTAAGAGCGATCGCCACTTTTTCCGAAAAAACTCTAAACTATAGTATTGTGAACTACTAAGTATGAAAATAACTCTCGATTCAGCAAAGCGCAAAGGGTGTGGTGTTGCGCTTTATCAAGTTAATATTAACTATTCCTTACAAAAGATTTTGAAATATATCGCTCAAAATCTACAACATGGAAGCATCTTTTGAAATCACCCAACAGATGGTAATTGCCGTCTTTGCAGGCATTACCGCTCAAGTGCTGGCTGCATATCTTCGGCTACCCAGCATCGTCTTGTTATTGCTGTTTGGCATCCTCCTTGGTTCGGATGCTATTGGGCTGTTGCACCCCCATTTACTGGGCGCTGGATTGGAAGTTATTGTCGCCTTAGCGACGGCAATAATTTTGTTTGAAGGCGGACTCAACTTAGATTTGCGCGAGTTGGGCAGAGTTTCCCTCAGCCTGCAATTGCTCGTCACCCTGGGAACGCTAATCACTCTGCTGGGTGGTAGCATGGCGGCGCACTGGTTGGGTGAATTTCCCTGGAATATTGCTTTTCTCTACGCTTCCATAGTCGTAGTTACAGGACCTACTGTCATCAGTCCCCTGCTCAAACAAATCAATGTGGATCGACAAGTCGCAACGCTGCTGGAAGGGGAAGGCGTTTTAATTGACCCGGTGGGGGCTATCCTCGCCTTCGTTGTTCTTGATACAATTTTGAACGGCGATACTGACCCAATCAATGCAATTATCGGTTTGCTGTTGCGTCTGGGAGTCGGTGCAGCAATTGGCGCAGCAGGCGGCTATCTGATGAGCTTGATTTTTAAACGTGCCGATGTTCTTTCATTAGAACTAAAAAATTTAGTGGTGCTGGCGGTGCTGTGGAGTCTGTTTACTTTGGCGCAGATGATCCGCAGTGAGTCGGGAATAATGACAACCGTAATCGCCGGCGCAGTTTTTGCTAACTCCTCGGTGCCAGAAGAACGTTTATTACGCCGCTTCAAAGGTCAGCTGACAATTCTCAGCGTCTCGGTGCTGTTCATTTTGTTAGCAGCTGATTTATCTATTGCCAGTGTGCTTGCTTTAGGTTGGGGCAGTTTATTTACAGTTTTGGTACTGATGTTCATCGTTCGCCCGATTAACATCCTTTGTTGTACCTGGAACAGTGACCTCAACTGGCGGCAAAAACTGTTTTTAAGCTGGGTTGCTCCCAGGGGAATCGTTTCTGCCTCAGTTGCTTCTTTATTTGCGATCGCGCTGACACAGCGAGGTGTTAACGGCGGTGACGCCATTAAAGCTCTAGTCTTCCTGACAATTATCATGACAGTGGTTTGCCAAGGGCTAACAGCGGGCTGGATTGCCAAGTTGTTGCAAATCACTTCTAAAGAAGCAACCGGGGTGGTGATTGTTGGTTGTAATCCCTTGAGTCTTTTGATTGCCCGATTCTTTCAAGAACGGGGAGAATCTGTGGTGATGATTGATACTGACCCGGAATGTTTTGCCGAAGCGGAAGCACAAAACCTCCGGCTGATTGCCAGCAGTGCCTTGGATACGGGAGTATTAGAAGAAGCGGGACTTGCTTCTATGGGAACTTTTTTGGCTATGACTAATAATGGTGAGGTGAATTTTGTTTTGGCACAACGTGCAGCGGAGGAATTTAACCCGCCGCGTGTCTTAGCTGTTTTCCCTCGCGATCCGCAAGCGTCTACTTCCGGAGATAATAAAGTTGATCAAGCTTTTGTCCCAGACTTAGCAATTAAGACTTGGAATGACTACCTGAATAATGGGCGAGTGAAGTTGGGGACAACTACGCTGAATGAGTCGGAATTTTCCACTCAACAGAATCATATACAAGAAAAGATTCAGGCTGGCGATCTGGTGCCGCTATTGGTAGAACGAGAAAACCGTCTACAAGTAATGCTGGCGGCTGAAGATTGGCAACCAGGCGATCGCATTATTTATCTATTGCATGACCCCAGATCCAACCTCTTAAAACGCTTATCCGGTGCTAGCCAGTCAACCCCGCTTTCTCTAGAAAAGTTACCAGAGGTCGAACAAGTTCCTGTAGCAAAATTAGCTGAACTTTCCGCTAGTGATGCTCCCGGCGCTTAAGGGGGATGGGGGAGATCAGGGGACTATTGACTAAGTAGGAGAACTCAATTAAACGAAGGTTTCTAGTAAGGGCTTCAGCCCTTAAAATCCTACAACAGAGAGATAAATCGCTCACTACGCTCAAAAGTTTTATCTTACATTTAATTATGTCTACCTTACTTATTGACTATTAACTATTGGTTGCTGTGATAAATCACCTAATTCAGGTTTCGACGCTTCTTGATATGTTTGTTTTTCTTGCCACAATACACCAGCTAAATGCACCACGGCAAAAATTATCGCAGCAACGGAAACTATATAACTGTGTATGGTGTAAAGATGCTCAATAGTCACGGTGCTAATCGCTCCACCGCCAGTCAGAATGTCTCGTAGTTGGTGACCGATGAAAGGAATTGCTTCGATGGTTCCTAGCTCGATGCTAAAACGCCAGTATCCTAATTGATCCCAGTCTAGAATCATTGCAGTCCAATCCAGCCCGATCGCACTCAAGGTAAACAAGATTCCCGCAATCCAAGCAGTCAGCCAACTCTTACGAAATTGTCTGCTTAAAAACATCACCACAATTTGAATCAGAGCAATAATAATTACTGCATTACCTGCAATATTGTGGGCTTTGTGGAATAACCAGCCGTAAGTTACTTGCTGATCAATCATTTTCAACGACTCATAAGCGCCGCCTGCTGATGGTTCGTAGTAAAACGATAGCAGAATTCCCGTAGTCGCAGTAATCACCGTCAGCGTCAGGATAACGACGGATAATATTGTTGATATTCGCTGCCCAATTATATCAAACCGGGTACTTTGCATAACTATCCCCTCTTTCCTTAGCTTTTTGTGTATTTTTATTACAGTCTAACTAAGAAATGTTAAGAGATGCTAACTCTTTAGACGTACATATTAAGCCAGATACTGCACCCAAACTTTTAACGGTTCTGGGGAGCCATACCAAATCCCAGGGCTTCTGGGGGAATGCTGCACACCTTCAATGACAATATTTTCGGCTTTCTCTAGATGAGCAGCTTCAATCGGCGTGATACCATCTCCCCAAGTATTACCTTTGCCACAAGTCAATTGATAACTGCTGTAAGCTAACCAACTACCCCGGCGCCTTGCTCCAAAGATAGTTTTTCCGGCGACACAAACATAGCGAACGTTTTTGTAAAAGGCTCCAGGATAGTTATTTTTGACAAAATCGAGATTCCAGCGCGTCCAGCGTTCTTGGCTAATATGAGGCGTACCTAAGGTAATCAGAGTAGCAACCAAGGGGTGAGCGCAATAAACAGATGGTTGCACCTCACCGCGTCCCAAGTAAGGCTTTTCTCCCAAGTAGATGCGGGATATCCAACCTCCGGCTGAGTGACCAATCAAATTAATTTGAGAAGCGTTACATTGCTGCAATATCTGCTTTACTGCGCGATCAAGTTGCTGCAAAATAGGCGTTACAGGTCTGCCGGCGAGAGTCGGTATCCAGTCGCGGCGTCGCAGTGGTACTGTAACGGTGGGAAAACCCAACTGTTGTAGCGATTGTTCTAGTTTGCGGTAAGCGATCGCACTTTCTAAATATCCAGGCAAAATAACTGTTGGTAATGGCATTTTGGATTTTGGATAAAAATGAGGATTTGCGGATTGTTAATTGTTGGTTGTTCTACTAACCACTCGCTCTACTGATTTGGCTACAAAAACCCAAATACATAACTTATACGTAAGTAATAGTAGAAATTGGTATTTTTTATGGCATGAATTTGGCAAGCGATCCCGAATTAATCATTATCAAAGGATTGTGCCTACTTTATGCAGGGTAAACCAGAAATAAACCCTGTTAATGAAAGTCAATTTGGTGTATGATCGTGTTTGGTAGTTGTTACAGCTAGGTGGCTCACGGGAAAATAGTCGGGTGCTGAAAGCGACTTTAATGGACAAGGTTATATCTTCCGACTTACGCGATCGCCCAAACTGGAATTTAGCCTATTTTTCATCTTTAGCTGTGAAAGTCCCAAAAAAACCATAAGAAAAAGTAATAATTTTTAAAGATTATAGTTAAAAAAGGCAACTTTTAGGCATAATTTTGCGTCGCCGAAAAGATAAACTACTGGGAAAAAATGGAAATGTTTCTCTTTTTAGTTCCCGCATAGAAAGTTATTATTTGTAGTGGGACGCATCTATCATGCAATATTGCCTGTAAAGATGAAATTACGAGTTAACTGTAACTGAGCCGAGTGAACGATAACAGCTATGTCTTACGTCTCCCTGCTGAAAAATGTACCAGATATTTTAAGCCAGCCCGCAGGAATAGCAGCAATAGCCTCTGTGGTCATCCACGGTGGTATTGCTATGTTCCTGCCCTTAATGCCTGTAGACTCCCAAAAATCTACCAAAGCATCATCACCTAAATCGGTAGGACTAGTTGAATTAAGCAAAGCTGACCAAAATCGGCTGCCTCAAATTCCCGGTACACCCCAAGCTGGGCTGCAAGCGGCACTTCCTCTACAACCGCAAGTTCCCCTACCGAACTTTGCCAACCCGCCAAAAAGCTTGCCCCCCCTACCTTTAGCCGGGTCATCCACTCAACTAATGTTGCCCCCCATCCCGAAAACACCTAACAACTATCCCATCGCCTCCGCACCCAAAGGTCAGTCTTTGGGGTTAATTCCACAGAAAAGAAATTTCCAAATTGACACCTCTGGCTTTAATGCCAACACTAAAGCCGCTCAATCATTTCCCCGTTTTGATAACAATGACGTAAAAATTGGACGATCTTCCCAGCCGTTGCCAGTAAACAGGTTGCCAGAATTACAGGCGAATAATAGAATACCTGATACATTACCTAACACTCCTGCATCTCCAAATCCTTCGGATACCCTGCCGCCTACACCGATAGCAGAGGGAAGTAACACGCCACCAAGTATGCCTGTGGGAGATGATGTATCCAAAATTCCTACAAATCAGCAATTAATAGCTGCTGTTGGAGACACTCCCAAACCTGGGGATAATTTAAGCTTAGCAGCGGCAAGCCTACCTCAATGGCAGCAGAGGTCAACCCCTGAGATACCTTTGCCTTCAGCTTCAGATCTCCAAAAACCTGATACCACAACAGCAGCAAACCAAGGGTTGATTGCAAAAACTACTACCTTTGCAGAACAGTTTGTTAAAGTCAAAGAGCAATATCCCAACATAGAAACGAAACAACCCATCTCCTTGGCGATTGATAAAGCGGGGCTGGAACGTAGAGTTGAGGTTGGTTTAGTAGTCAATCCAGATGGCAAAAAAGTTGAATCTGTAGAATTTTTGGATAACTCAGTGTCATCTGAGAGCAAAATAGCTATCAGGGAATATTTGCGCGAGTATTTCCAAAAGAATCCGGCTGATGCAAACGGCAAGCCAAAGTATTACACATTTAGTGTGTCGCCCTCCAGCAGTGGTAATAGTTCTGATACTCCACGGACATTATTGCCCAGACAGCAAGTAAATCAACAACCATTGCCTGCTGCACAGCAACCAGCTGTAAAACCCTTCTCTGGGCTAAGAATCATCAGTAAACCGCCTTTGCCAGCACCCCAATCAACTGTAAAACCATTATCATCAGAAGCGATCAAGAAAAATCCGCTGCCCATACTTCAACCGAATCAACAACAATTATTAGAAGTGCAAAGCGGCAACCAGTCTTTGTCTGTACCGCAATTTAATAAACCACAATCACAAGTGCAAGCTATGGGCAATCAGCCTTTGCCCAAACCGCAAGCTAATCAACAACAGTTATTAGAGGCAGGGGCGCTAAGGGGCAATCAGCCTTCGCCCAAACCCCAAGTTAAGCAACCACAGTTAATAGGGGCGCTTAGGGGTAATGAGCCTTTGCCCAAACCCCAAGCTAAGCAACCACAGTTAATAGGGGCGCTTAGGGGTAATGAGCCTTTGCCCAAACCCCAAGCTACTAATCAACAACAGTTAATAGGGGCGCTTAGGGGCAATGAGCCTTCGCCCAAGCCCGAAGCAACTCCAAAACCATCATCTGCGCCGGAAATTAGTAGTAATCAGCCTTTGCCCTCTGCTAAACCAAGTCAAAAACTTTTACAGCAGTTGCGCGAATTGAAGGAACAAAGAGAAACCAATTCAGAAAAATAAAAACTGTCTGGCTTTCGATTGGTAATGGGTAATTTTTAGTTGTTGGTTGTGGAAAATACCACGTTACTAGTCATGATTACCTATTACTCAATAACAAAACTCCTCTGGGTAAGCAGAGGAGTCTGTATTATCCAAACAAATATGTGAGCTACTTTACCAGCCTTGTTCCGCATTCTGGAAAACGTAAGTGGCTACTTCCAAAATCTCCTGATCGCTTAACTTGTCCTTGAACGCAGGCATTGCATTTTTACCGTTCTGCAATTGGTGGATGATTGCCGCCATAGAGTCATTATTATAATTTTCCAGGTACTTTGACAAAGCTTCCTTTTTCAAAGTTTTCTGTTCGATGAGGATATTTCCACCACCTATATGGCAAGAGGCACAGTTAGCGTTAAAGATTTTGGCACCGTTAGATGTTTCGACAGCTAGTGCTGGATGAATGAATGTAAATCCGAACAGGGCGATCGCCCACACCATAATTAATAAAAATATTCTCAAAGGATTCTCCTCGCAAACAGCTTCCAGCAACTCAAAAAACCGTCTCCAATAACTATTCTATGGCTGCTAGAAGCCTGACATCTGTAGTCACATAACCATTACCAATCGAATCTCTATATGTGCTACCCCAACATCTGTAAAAACGCGATGAATCCCGTATATAGATTAAACTTTATTAAAATTGGCGGTTCCGAAGCTTATCCCCTCCATCTCTACCTAGCCTTTGGCATCCTAGACGGGTATAGGACTCGGAACCGCTTAAGTAGCTAAGCGCTACCTTTTGAGAACTTTGCCCAGGAGCAAGAAAATTCATCTTGCGCCCACAGCATTATTCTTAGCCTTCAACAGTAAGTTTACCAACCATGCCAGCGCCACGGTGAGGTTCGCAGTAGAATGTGTATTCACCAGCAGGAGCGTCTGCGGGGATGGTAGTTGTTTCCTTTTGACCAGGACTCATCAGCAGTTTCTTGTGAGACAGTCCTTTGGCTATATCGGCACTCTTAGCGGGATTTTTGGCTGCATCAAACACAACATTATGGGGAGGAACCTTGTTGTTCAGCCATTCAATTGTGTCGCCTGGTTTAACACTCAACTTTGCTGGTTCAAACGCCAGCATTCCTTTATCACTGCCTAGTTTAACTGTGTAGGTTTCAGCCGCAGCGCTGGGAGCGAAAACAGCAAAGCTGCTGACAACTAAACAAATTGTTAAAACCGCTAAACCCAAGCGCCGCAAACTAGCTGCAATCGATTTCATGACTCTCTCCTAACAAACACTTTTATCTTGCCTTTCTCATTTTAGATATAAATCAACGCTAAATATGACAATCTGTCATAGATGAATTTTTTTTTTCAATTTTGAGCAATACTACTGGTGTAAAAGCCGAATAACACGCCCAAATCTAGATATAGGTTTAGTTGGCAAAAACTTCTGTACCCCAACCTGGAGCTTTTTGTGCTGCTGTCAAAACAAAAGCAGCTAAACTTTCCACCTGCTGCTGTGATAGCACGCTGTTAGGTACCTGACGACACCAATAAGTTTCTTCACTACCGTCGTAGGTCATCGGTTGCCGCATAAAGGCAACAAGACCGTTAATATTATCACGGGGAGGAGTAGCTTCTTTGAGTTTTGTCAGAGACAAAGACACTTGGGGGTCTGGTAAAGTTGCGCCACCGACATGACAATTTATACAGTTTGTGGCAAACAATTGTTTGCCACCAGATAACTCTTGTGGTGAAAACTCTTTTGTATTGCCTTCCCCATCTAAATCAAGAGTAATTGGCTCACGAACGTGCAAATAACCGGATATGTACCGGTCAATCTTAGCAGCTTGGGCAGGTAAGCTACTGCTGAAGACCATCAATACAACAACTAAAACCAGGAATAGATAACGAACCAAGAATCGAGAAAGCATTCTTCTGCCTAAGACTATAATTTTAGTAATTTTCTAATTACTGAGTTTTAAATTTTAAGTCAGATGTAATTTAGGGATTAGGGATGAGGAATTGATAAGAAATATGAAGTATGAAAAATTTCACTCTTCATTCTTTAACTTTCCCCAATCCCCAGTCCCTTGACTTAGCAACGCCAATCGCGATCGCTTGCTACAAACGCTAACTCCTCAAAACTCAGAAAGCACTCAGTCAAAGCTTTAGTAATAAATTTTGCCACCACCCCACTGATTGCCGACAATTTTCGGTTGCAGGAGAATATGACCAGCGATCGCCTTCAAGTCATCGTCAGTCAAATTTCTCATTGCTGTGAAAATATCGGCACTCTTGATGCTGGGATGTATTTCGGAAATCTCCTCTTCACCATCGTAAGTGGTGGGATTTTTCATGTAATCCACCAAACCTTCAATGTTATTACGGTTTGGTGTTGCTAATGCTAAATCTTCCGGTGCAAGTCCTACGTTTTGGTTTGTTTTGGTAACACCTCCAGCGTGACATTGGGCACAAGCATAGTTAAATAAGCGTTTGCCTTCTTTAACTTCTTTAAGGCTAAGGACGGTTGTGTCACCCTGATCATTTAATGGTACTGTCAGCTTTGCTGCGTCAAGTTCCACCGCTGTCGCACTACCAACAACAAACTGAAACGTCAGTAAAACAGTAGCCACAAAAATGCCAATTAATCTTCTTAACATGTTTCCCCTTAAATGTTTTAACGCTCAACACAGCACTTAACAGCGATACTCAATCTCAGAACCGTTACTGGCTAATAGCTAATTATTCTTTGCTATTAGCCATTCGTCAAAGGAGGAGACATTCCCTCAGGTAACTTCGGTTTCACAACCGAATCGCTTATAACTAACAAGCGTGTTTCCGACAATTGGGAAATAATTGCCTTTGCATCCTCTAAAGCCAAACGGGTCTTTTGGTTTTTATAGGCAATTCCCAGTAGATCGCATACAGACAGCACCTTTTCTAGAGGAACGCTGTAATCTGCTGCTATCTGGAGCAAGTGATAAATTCACAAAACCCATAATGCTTGTTAACGTGCCAGATAGAGATTGAGTTGCTGTTATACCAATATCACGTTCAGAGTGCAATTTCTTCCCCAAAATACTGAGTGGGGATCAGGATGTGGGGGGAGTGGGGGAAGAGGGGATTGATTGACAAATCCACGCATCTACCCATCCAAAATCACTATTATCCTTTACCACCTGTAAACGTCACGCTTTGAATAAAGTAGCGGTTGAAAAAAGCATAAATACTTAAAGCTGGCAGGGTGAAAACCATAGAAGCTGCCATAATGTAGTTCCAATAGCTGATATATTGCCCTTTAAAGGTGTTCAGTCCCAAGGGTAGGGTAAACATTTCTGGGTCAAACAAAATGACCACAGGTAGCAAGAAATTATTCCAACTACCCATGAACACAAAAACTGCTTGTGCTGCTAGTGCTGGTTTGGCTAAAGGTAAGACTATGTGCCGAAAAATTCCCAAGGGTGTTAAACCATCTAGTTGAGCAGCTTCTTCTAATTCTTTAGGAAAATTAACGAAAAATTGCCGCATCATGAAGATAAACGTGGCATTGACCATGCTGGGGACAATCATGCCTTGGTAGGAATTCAGCCAGCCGATCGCCTTTAAAATCAAAAATGTGGGAATCAGCGTTACTTGCGCCGGCACTGCTAGCACTGCCAAAATCAAAAAGAACCAGAAGCGCTTTCCCCCAAAGCGTAACCGCGCTAAAGCATAACCTGCCATCGAATTAAACAGCAAGTTTAAAATCGTGACGCTGACGGCAATAAACACACTATTAAATAGCCAGCGCAAAAATAAAGGTTCTTGAAGAAAGATTTGTTTGTAGTTGTCAAGAGTGAAATTGTGTGGTAAAAAATTAGATTCACCGCTGACGATTTCTGATAGGGGCTTGAATGAAGCGGAAAGCGCCCAAAGAAAAGGAATTAAGGTGATGACAGCATATAGCGTCAGCACGAGGTATAGCAGTGCTTTTAACCAAAAAGTGCGATCGCTTTTCGTCAAATTTCACCTCCAAAGAAGCGCCGCTGAATTAAAGTAGTGGTGATGATGACAGCTGCTAACAAAAAGGCGATCGCTGCTGCATATCCCATCTGTAAGTTGCGAAAAACAGCTTGGTATATCAATAAAACTATCGTCAGAGTGGCGTTATTTGGTCCACCATTGCCATTAGAGAAGATGTAAGATTGGTCAAACAGTTGAAATGTGCCAATCACCCCTACAGCCATCACAAAAAAGGTTACAGGCTTAAGTATGGGTACAGTAATCCGGATAAACTTCTGCCATTGATTCGCTCCATCTAACTCTGCGGCTTCGTAAAGAGTTTGCGGTATATCTTGCAACGCTGCCAGGTAGATTACCATGTAAAACGGCGCAGTTGACCAAATATTCATCAGCATAATACCTTTGAGCGCCACTGCTGGATCGCCCAACCAGTTATAAGTTGGCAGTCCCACTAAAGCGAGAAAATCATTTAGTAACCCATCTGTGTTATAAATCCACATAAAAATCAGCGTCAAAACCGCTGAGGATGTGACTGTCGGCAAAAAGTAAATAATCCGCCACCAGTTTTTCCCGCGAATGCCAGAATTAAGTGTTACTGCCAAAATTAAAGCGAGGATTGTTTGAGTGGGTACAACGATCGCTACATATTGCACTGTGTTCCCAAGAGCAATCCACACCCTTTCATCATCAATCAATCGGGAGAAGTTGCGAAAACCGATGAATTGATACTTTATCCCGCCTAGCAGTTGAACTTTGTGTAGAGAAAGAAACACAGCGTAGAGGATGGGTAAGACGACAAAAGTCCCCATCACCAGAATGGTTGGCGTGATAAAGAGGTATCCAGCCAGGTTTTCTGTGATGTTCCACCTGGGGTTTCTTTTTCGCCTTCTGATTTCCAGCACAAATAGAACCTCCGCCTAATTCAGCACCAAACCTGCTGTAGCGATGGACGGTGCATGATTTTATATCGTACTCCTGTGCGGACGTAGTAGGCACTAAAGTGCCTTAATATAAGCGCTCTTTGCGCTTACTACCTGCCGTAGACGAGTTTTTTTTATGCTTTTGAGCTTCAGAACTCGCAACTTTGTGCTTTTGGGTGGAAGCGTCAAGTTTAAAACACAAATCTTCTTACTGGAAATGAAATTTATCGTGTTGACACCCTTTTAAATAAAATCCGAACTGGTTTTATATAAACTTAGTTTTCACAGCTTCAGCCAGACTCGATAAAAATAAGAGCCAAAGAAACATCAGGCACATCCAAAGATTATTCATTGCTATGGCTGACAACGTTCTATAGGCTTTGTTCTAGCATAGCGAAGTTGTTAACTTTACACTTATACTCGTTATGCCTAATTGCTATATGCGTTTATCTTTGCTTTCTAAATCAGCTATACGCTTGACATTTCTAACTTGTTGTCTTGCGTTTGTTTCTGGAATGAAACCAGCAAAAGCAGCATCATTTAGTGTGGTTGCTAACGGTCTTGATAATGTACGCGGTCTTAGTTTCGGTCCTGACGGTAGTCTCTACGTCACAGAAGCGGGTGTAGGGGGAGATCAGCTATGTAGTGGATCATTTACTTTGCAAACCGAGCAAGCTTGTGTTGGTCTAAGTGGTGCTGTAACGAGAATTAAGGACGGTAAGCAAGAGCGTGTTATTACAAATTTGCCGTCTTGGGCATTATCATCCACTGGGGGTCAGGGAATTGGCGCTAATGACATCGAATTTGATGCAGCTGGAAATCCTTACCTTCTAATTGGTCTTTCTGGCGATCCAAATTACGACAATACACCTTTCAATTCTCCGAATTTTGGAGAGCTATATAAAGTTGACTTTAACACGGGTGCGTTGACAAGTATTGCCGATATTTCCAGCTTTGAATTCGCCAAAGATCCCACTGTGCTTTTACCTAATGGCTATGTAGGTAGCAATCCCTACTCTTTTACAATTGAGGGTGATACAGCTTATATTGCAAATGCAAATAGGAACGATGTCTTAAGTGTAAAACTTGATGGCAGTAATTTAAAGACGCTTGTTGAGTTTCCCGATCAAACCCTAACTACTCCTACGCAGGAGATTACATATCAAACAGTACCCACAGGTGTAGCAATTGGTCCCGATAAAGCTTTATATATCAGCCAATTAACAGGTGTTCCTATCCCAGAAGGTAAAGCAAATATCTTTCGTGTTGGATCTGATGGTAAAGCAACAGTCTACGCTGATGGCTTTACGCAACTGACTGACTTGACTTTCGATAGTAAAGGTAATTTGTATGCCTTACAATTTGCTAATCAGGCATTTTATCTGGGAAATCTCGATGGTTCGCTGATTCAAATAGCTCCTGATGGGACTCGAACAACCTTACTTAGTGGTAATGGACTGGAATCAGCTACTGCTTTAAGTATAGGTCCTGATGGTGCGGTTTATGTTTCCACTAAAGGCGATCGCGCTGGAGTTGGTCAAGTTTTGCGGATTGACCCAACAGCAAAAGTTCCCGAACCGACTTCTGCACTCTCACTACTAGCTTTTGGTGCTTTAGGGGTTGCTTCCCTAGGAAAGCGCCAACACAAATAGATACCAATAAATTGCGGACAATACCCACTCCGCTTGTCTAGATAACGGCTTGCGTATCAATTCAGTTTTCCCAACAAAAGCCAGACACCAAGACAACAGCGAAAGAAATATCAGGCACATCCAAGGATTATTCATTGCTATACGCTACCAGCATTGTATAGGCTTTTTATACTCCTCACACTTAATTGCTGCATGGTATCTTTACTTTCTAGATTAGCTATACGCTTGACATTTATCAGTTTTTGTGTTGCAGTTGTTTTTGAAACCCAACCAGCAGCAGCTGCATCCTTTAAAGTAGTTGCTGAAGGTCTTGATAATGTACGCGGTCTTAACTTTGCTCCTGATGGTAGTCTCTATATTACAGAGGCAGGTGTAGGTGGGGATGGGCGATGCATTCCCGGACCGAGTTTAGAAGGTCTTGATTCATGTGCTGGTACAAGTGGTGCTGTCACCAGAATTAAAGACGGCAAGCAAGAGCGTATACTTACAGGGTTGCCTTCTATAGCATTAAGACCGAGTGGTGCTACAGGCGAAGGTCCTCAAGATATACAATTTGATGCAGCCGGAAATCCTTATCTTCTCATCGGCTATGGTGGTAATCCAACTATCAGCGATTTTCCGGCAAATTCCCCTAGCTGGGGACAGCTTTATAAAGTAGATTTCAACACAGGTTCGTTGACGAGTATTGCCGATTTGGGGAAATATGAGCTGGCGAATAATGCTGATGGGGAAGCTGTGCTAGACACTAGCGGTGAGATAGCTAGCAATCCCTATGCTTTTACTATTAAAGGTAATACTGCTTATATCGTCGATGCGGCTGCAAACGACATTTTAACTGTGGGACTTGATGGAAGTAATTTGAAGTCTTTTACTGTACTTCCCAAGCAAACCATAACTAATCCCATTTTCCCAACTCCTGCACCTGGAGAAGTGTCACCTCCGGATGCGCCGCCCCCTGGTACAACACTAGCGGCGGTGGAAATTCAATCAGTACCTACAGGTGCCTCTTTTGGTCTTGATGGTGCTTTATATGTCAGCGAATACACGGGTTTTCCTTTCCCGGTTGGTAAAGCCCGGATATTTCGGGTGGGATCTGATGGTCAGACAAGTGTCTACGCTGACGGCTTTACCCAACTTAGTGACTTGGCTTTCGATGCTAAGGGCAATTTGTATGCCTTACAATATGGCAATGAGCCTCAGTGGAAAGGTATTTCCGATGCTTCTGTTATCCAAATAGCCCCTGATGGTACTCGTAGAACACTTCTTAGTGGTAATGGATTAGAGTCGGCTACAGCCCTGACTGTTGGTCCTGATGGTGCTGTTTATGTTTCCAATAAAGGCGATCGCCCTAAAATGGGACAAGTTATTCGGATTGATACTCAAGCAAAAGTTCCTGAACCAACTTCTGCACTCTCGTTACTAGCTTTTGGTGTTTTAGGCGTTGCTTCGTTCAGCAAGCGCAAACGGTAAATATCTCTTGAACCACAGATGAACACAGATAAACACAGATAAAAATTTGTGTTCATTTGTGTTTATCTGTGGTTGATTTTCTGCTTATTCGTATTTTGGCAACTTTAAACTCTTAACCCAGTTTTAAAGTAAACATGCTACTTTCAGCCCGTGGATTCAAGGCTGCGTCGGCGCAGGAGCGAACCGACTCCAATCAAGCCCATACCAACCAACGCCGTAGTAGTTGTTGGTTCCGGAATTTCTTTTGAAACTTCAATAGAACCACTTACCTTTGCCAGACCATTTAAGGTAATAGTTGATCCGATATTAACTATATCATCTTCCGAGAATAATAATGTGGCTGTAGCGTCTTTGAATATGCCCTCACCACCAGTGATATATACAAGACCAGAACCTTTAGCTGTCAGGTTTTCAAAGTTAACGGCAGCGCTGGCATCACTGGTTCCAAATAACTTATTCGTGCCGTTGCCAAACTGGATGTAGCCCAATGGGTAGCCTTGTATACCGAATTCCTCTGGATTGTTGTTAAAGGTGAGATTTCCTTTGGTGTCAAGCACCGAGTATGTCAGACCCTCGTATAGTTCCAAACCATAAGGAGCATCATCACTCACACCTACCTCAAATACTTGTGAAATGTTACCAACGATTGGTGTAATATTAACTGTTGTCCGATAATCGCCAGTAAATGGATAGATGGTCTGTGCTGTTGCTTTGGCAGCATTTGAGCAAACACCAACTAGGGTGAGGGCTAGTGGAAAAAGCCACACCTTAAGTGAATTGAATATCATTTCAAACCTTCAACCCTAAAGAATATTGAGTTTTACAACGAGCCAAATTTTAAATTTTCAGTTTGCGGCAACTCTGCCAGAAATTTCTTAATCTAAGTGAATTGTATGGGTTGTTCTCGCTATTGAGACAATCCAAAGATTTTCCAGCTTAAAAATTAACTAAAAAATACGCTATAACTATAAAATTTACAAAGTATAAGGTATTTTTGCAATGAACAATCCTTTGATTGACTTGTCAATTTTTTATACTTCACTCTTTCGAGTCGCTTATTTGGGGTAATGTTAGGGTAGCTGTTATGAAGTGCCGTCAAGAGTGTAAACTTTGATATTTTAGTTAGTGAAAAATCCTAAGCTGGAAACCTTTACAGTGGAATGGGGAATCACTTACGATTAGTTTAATACAAGGAGCGCGATCGCTCTTATTTGAGAATAAAGAAACTTAGTCATGCGATCGCGCTCTTGGTTGGGCAAGTTTTGAAAATTGACAATAACACAAAAGTCCCTGAACCAAGTTCTGCATCGCTACTCGCGTTTGCTGTTTTAGGAATTGGTTCGTTATTAAAGCGCAAGCGATCGCCTTTACACTGTTAACAATCAAAAACCTAACCCCTTTCTTTAACCTAAGTCGTCAGTCTTAGGAATCTGCCACCATAGCTTAAGCTTGGTGGCAAGAGGATGTCATCAAGCACCTTTTGAGTTAGTCTTGTCCCAGTACTTAACGAGCGATCGCTCTGTCCCAAGTCTTTGAGCCATCTGAACCAAGGTGTTAACCAACAGTTTTTGCACAATTGGCGGCAAACCTACGAGTTTTGTGTCGGCTTTCTTTAGTAACAAAGCCAAGTGCAGCAGATTGGTTGGCATTCCTTCATCGTTTACTTTCCCATCAATTGCCAAACCAAACAGCCCTCTGATGAACTGCTCAAACTGTCCTGCGGGTCGGTTTTCGCTCGTAAATGTAACCCACTCATCAAAAGGATTGTGGAAACTGTGATGCACACCAGCAGGGACATGTACACTCTCTCCTGCCCGCAGTGTGCAGTATTTGCCTTTTCCACCAACTTCCATTTTTAAACACCCTTTAAGAACAGTAAAGGTTTCACCCATTTTGGTGTGGTAGTGCAACGAGCTACCTTTGGCTTTCGGGGGCAAATCAAAGCGCAGCTTCACATACATACCTTCCCCACCAGGATTTGAGTGCAAAATCGTCATGCGATCGCCTGTTACCGGGTTGACAATCAGTTCTGGTTGTTCAGTCGCAGTCGCAATAGTTTGGGTAGTATTTATCGATTCCATCATGGCAAAACTCCTTATTCGTTAAAATTCAATACATCTGAACCTTTATGTCGTTGCCCGATGTATTGCTTGGCTACACTTCAACAATATGGCTTCTGCTTAGTTCTCAATTGACAGCTCGCGCCAAGAAGTTGACCAATCGTGCCGTTCTAAAATGCTGACCGACTGATGAAAGAAGCTACCTTCTCCGTTTACCTCACGCGCAGCATTGTGCAATATGTAGCTGCCAGATATGGGGTCGATGCAGATAGTCTGTGTGCTGCGGTTGGAATCGAGCCTGCCCTGATGAAACTACCCGACGAGCGAATTGCAGGCACGCTTCACAGCGCGATGTGGCGCTATGCTATCGAGCGCACGGGCGATGAAAACCTTGGCTTACACTTGGGCGAAGCCTTTAATCTGGGGGCTTTTGGCATCGTTGGCTATGTATTGGTCAATTGCCTTTCGTTCGAGCAAGTCTTGTCCAAGCTTTCGCGATACACTCATTTGTTTAGCCAAGGTGCATATATTCACTTTGCTGTATCACAGGGGCTAGTACTGTGCGACTGTGACATTGTAGGTGATTTAAAAAACTATTTGTTAGCAGAACCTCGTCAGGCGATTGAAAGTACTTTCTCTTCACTGTTGACAGCAACAAAACTGTTGACAGGAAAGCCGCTTCATCCCCAAGCTGTTTGGTTTGGATATCCGCGTCCTGCTGATATTTCTGAACATGAGCGAATATTTCAGACGGATGTACATTTCTCAATGCCGACGAATCGCCTCATTTTTGATGTTAATTGCTTAAATTGGTCTGTTTTATCAGCTAACCCAAACCTTCTATCAGTCTTTGAGCAACATGCAGAAGCGATGCTCGATATGATGGGTCGAGAGGATGGCTATACTCGACGAGTGGTGAGTGCGATCGCCCAACAACTGAAAGGGGAACTGCCGTTGATTGAAGTAATTGCTCGCAACTTAGCAATTAGCGTCCGTCAGTTGCAGCGAGAATTGCAAAAAGAAGGCACATCTTACCAGCAACTTCTAGACCAAACCCGCAAGGAATTAGCTTTGCGACATTTGAAGAATCCGGACACTCCTATTTATGACGTAGCGTTTTTGCTAGGGTTTTCTGAGCCGAGTGCTTTTAATCGAGCATTTAAGCGGTGGACTGGACAAACCCCACGGGGTTATAGATGTGATGCTATAACTACTTGATCAAAACTTTTTCTAGTCAGGACTTTAGTCCTGATTGAAGAATTGAAGAGGACAAGCATTCCTTACTACTGCTTTCTTCACTCCATTGCTTGAATTTGCTTGTTCGCTTCTGCTTGCGATCGCACCATTGCCTGTTTTAATGGTTGTTGCCCAAGCATTGCGCTGACAAATTGGTTGTCAAAGTTGTTCATAATCACCGCTGGATATTTACCCGCCTGCCACCGTATGGCATAATTAACTCCAGCCAAAAAAGGCGACCTGAGAGTGTCTTTGCCATAACCTAAATTCTTTGCTACTGATTTGCGGGTGGGTAGTGCAAACCCGGTTGCTGTCCACTTTTGCATCCCCTCTTTCCCTGTCAGATAAGACATCAACTCCCAAGCTTCTGCTTTATGCAATGCTAGTTTATTCATCACGTAGGCAACTGTAAAGACCATAGTGCCTTTTTTATCATTCATTCTCGGCACTTCTGCGGTAGCAAATTCCAGCTTGGGAAAGGTTTCAGTTAGATAGGGAATTGCCCAGTTACCTTCAATCACCATCGCTGCCTTACCTTGACCAAACATTTCACTACCTGAGTTTGTCCCAACATCAGACTTCTGTGCGGAGGAGCGGTCTTTTTGATACTGGTCTACCGCTAACTGCAATCCTTGTAAGCCTGTCTGATTGGCAAAGGCAGCATAACCATTTTCATTCACAAGTTGCCCGCCAAAGGCTTTGATTTTGTAAGCCTGACGCGCCAACTCTGGAATTTCTCCAAAGCCATATTGGTCAATTCTGCCATCATGATTGGTATCCACTGTTAACTGCTTCGAGTCGTTGCGGAGTTCGTCCCAAGTTGTTGGCGGACTGCTTAAATTAGCAGCAGCGAAAGCTTTTTTGTTGTAAAATAGCGCCAAGGTGGAATAGTCTTTGGGCAAACCATAAATATGGTTTTCGTACTTGAAGCTGTCGAGTAACGTCTTTTGAAAGTCAGCTAAGTCAAATTCGGGCTTGATGTAAGCATCAAGAGGTTCCAAGACATTCTGACTCATCAAGAAAGGAGCCTCAAATACATCTAGATAAAAGACATCGGGTGCAGCTTCGCCGACAAAGCGAGTTTTAATCACATCCATATATTGGTCATTAATTACCTCATGCTTGACTTTGATACCTGGGTGCTGTGTTTCAAAGTCGTTTAATAACTGTCTTAATAGTTTTTGTTCAGTCGGATTAGCTGCCCAACTACTAAGTTTGACTACAACTGCGGTTGGCGCTGCGGGTGCGCTCAAGAGCGGTATTTTTTGGCAACCGAAAATTGTCAGGGCGATCGCTACTACTACTCCCAAAAATTTGCACACGTTGCTTGCCATTTATTCCGGATGATGTTTTCTTTCACCCAACTTATAGCTTCTCTTGCTCTGGATTTATATTTTTCTAACTTTAATTTTTGTTGAGAAATGCAAGCTAAAATAACGAATAATTACCAGCACGACTAAGGAAAATACTACTTCCTTTCTTGGACTGGATTATGGCTAGAAAGCTTTAACCACAGAGATAGTAAATGGATTCTGTTGAGTTTGATATCCCTGCTTCTTTAGTTCCAGAAATTACTCAGGTAGCAGCACCAGAAACAGCAATTTCTCCTAGCGCAAAATTTAAAACACCAGTTACTAAGGATGCTATTCGCACTTCGTTGCGAGCCTCAACTCTAGATGGTGCCTTCGCGACGGTTTACACAATTACCACCACCGGCATTTTGCTCAGTAACTTCCTCGTGGAGTTGGATGCTAGTCCTGTGGCTATTGGGATGCTCTCGTCAATCCCAATGTTGGTAAATCTGATTCAGCCAGCAGGTGCATACCTTTCAGAACGCATCAAAAGCCGCTTCCACTATTCCCTTTGGACTAATGGTCCGGCTCGCCTAGTATGGCTAATTCTATTGCTTGGTATTGCTGTCTCTAGTTGGGGACTGATTAATTCTCAGCAGCTGGTTGTCTTGACGCTGGGGGTTCTTTTAGTCAGCAATCTGTGTGGTGGGTTGGGAGGTGCATCTTGGCTAAGTTGGATGGCTCAGATAGTTCCCCGGCGGTTACGGGGGCGCTATTTTGGCTTACGCAACAGTGTTGCTAGCCTGACTAATTTAATTTGTGTACCTTTGGCGGGTCTAGCTATATCAAAGTGGTATGGTGGGACTTTACAAGGTTATGGGGTAGTTTTGTTTGTCGGCATTTTGTCGGGGATTGTCAGTTTGGGGTGTCAGTACTTCAAGCTTGATATTAATCCGCAGCAGCAAAACGCTTTACCCGATGGAATAAGTGAAAAAAAGGCTCTTTTAATTGAAGCGATTGATAGCGATTTGCCGTCAAACGAGAATATAGAAACAACAAGTGATTTAGCTTTTGATAGCGATTTGCCGTCCAATGGTAACACAGAAACAAACAGTGATTTAGCTTTGTCTGGAGATTCCAGTACTGGCAAAAGCATCCTCAAGGATTTTAACTTTTTGATGTTTCTGTTGTATTTCGGCTTATGGATGTTTGCCGTTAATCTCAGCGCCCCATTTTTTAACTATTACTTGTTGGACACGCTGGATATAGATGTCAGTTGGGTGACGATTTACGGTAGCCTACGGGCAGCGGCAAATTTAGTGATGCTCCTAATCTGGGGTAAGTTGGCAGACAAAATCGGCAATCGTCCAATCTTGTTTTTCGTCGGGATTTTCCTAGCAGTTACACCGCTGCTGTGGCTGTTAGTTGGTAACAGTCAGCTTGACATCTGGCTATGGTTGCCGTTGTTACACATCCTTCTCGGCGTAACTTGGGCGGCTATTGACTTGTGTAACAATAATATGCAATTAGCAGTAGCACCAGTTAAACATCAGTCAATTTATTTTGCGATCGTCGCTGCGGTTGCTGGAGTTAGTGGTGCTTTAGGTACAACCATAGGCGGCTTCGTCGCCCAATTTTCTATTTATGGCGGCTTACTAGGATTATTCGCTATCTCTGTTATATTCCGGCTAGTAGCTTTTATCCCACTCGTGTTTGTGCGAGAACCGAGACACTGAGGAGTGGGGGAGTTGGGGGAGTTGGGGG
>CAXTNZ010000074.1:0-2078 GCA_964245695.1 uncultured bacterium
CTACGTTCTGTATAGATGAGCTTGAGAACGTTTTCAATTCCAAATCCCGCTATATATTCCCCTAGAACGCCTACCAGCCCAAGCAAGCCTAAACCTCCTAAGAGGCCTAAAGGCCCGCCCAGCGATGAAAGCATCGCGACAACAGCGGCGACACTACCCCCTGATGCAGCCGTTGCAATCACGAAAAGTATGCCAGGAAGGCCTAAACCGGAAATTTTTTTGACGAGTTCATCCATTGTACTTACCTACAATCCTCATAAAGTGAAAACATGACTAAGATAGTCATTACTAATTTCTTTTGTGAAGAAATTAAAAATCTTACATCTTGCACCAGTTAGCTGGTGCAAGATATAAGAAATCTGATTTAGCCCAACAGAATACTACACAGTTCATCGATTTGTTGACTTTTTTCAGATATTAGTCGATGGGCTATAGCTTGTAATTGACGAGTATTTTGTAGTTTGGTATTATCTATTTCTTCTAGTTTACCATCTAAAAATGTTTGAAAGCGATAATAAAAACTTTCAGCTTCTTTATCACTAGGTTCAAACAACTGTTCTAATTCTCCAGCTACCACTTCACTACCACCGTCAAACACAATATTTAAAAGTGGTCTTCCCCATTGCAAGAGTCCCCAATTTTTGACTTCTTTATAAGGGTAGACACTCGTCAGCGAACCTGTACCTAAAGAAACTACTAAAATATCTTCTGTATTGAGGACTTTTTGTGCTTTTCGTTTACTACTAATTTGTGCTTCTAAAATAGCTAAATGGGCTGGATTATTAGCAAATACTCCACCATCGATTAAAGTATAGACGATGCCGCTATTGTGGGAGTTTACAATCCGATGAGGAGCAAAATAAGTCGGAGTGGCACTAGTTGCCAATGCTGCATCTAAAAGCGAAAAACCCCCACATAACTTACGAAAATTCTTAGATTCTATTTGCTGTTTTTGTAGTTGGTTTGTAAAAAATATCGGAATTCGCTGCTCTATATCGTAACTCGTTACAAAAACTTCTTTGAGATTATTTTCTAGGGGGGCATTACCAAAATATTGCCTTAAAATTTCTTCTTTGCTTTCGGAAGGATATTTTGGCTGGAGAAATATATCCTCTAATGGGCCAATTAGTCTTTCAAACAACGGCTCATAAAATATTTCTACCCCATACTCAAGAAATAGCTGTAGGAGATCCTCAGCAGTGTATTCAGCTACTGGCAAGTTATCAGATACATCGGAACTTAATCGGGGTTTAGTTAGTCCAAGTGCTAAAATTCCGCCGCTTGAAGTGCCAGCAATTAAATCAAACAAACTGAATATAGGCTTTTGTGTCCGCCTTTCAATTTCTGCTAGGAGGAATGCAGGAATCATGCCCCGAATACCGCCTCCATCAATGGAAAGTATTTTATATTTGGGACGGGCTTTTGTATTCATGGTTTCTGGCGATTCCTCCTGAGTTAATATTTGTGCTTCTTGGATATTGACGGGATCTTCAGTTTGGTCTGTTTTGGTTTCCTCGTCATGTGGCTGGAGAGTGTTCAGGGTTGGAATAATCTCAGATTCTTCGCTGTTTGTTTCTGTCTGTTGAATTTCCTTTGGTTGGTCTTCGTCGTCGCTTACTAACGATACCGTTGCTGCTAAGAAATTTGTGGTTAGTGGTGAGATATTTTCTTCGGGAATAACTGCTGTCTCAATTTGGATCTCTTCTTGAATATCTTCTTGATTGGATGATTCTGCTACAAATGGAACTAAATTTGATGATTGTGTTGCAAATGGAATTTCTGCTAAAGTCCAAATAGGATTACCACGAAAATTTCCTTGATAGGACTTTCCAGTGTGGTTTTTGATAGTTGTACCTTGCCCTTCGTCTAATTTCCAGTAAGCCACTAATCCTTCTTCATCCCCGACTATTAGCCCACAACGATGAGTCTGGATTTGTGCTTGAGTACAGGGATAATTCCAAACGCTAATGTTTGCTAATTGTCCTTTGAAATAGACCTGTTTATGTAACGTTGCTCCCAGAGTTATAGAACTTGTTGCTTTGTTTAAAGATGAACCTCTAAGAGAATCGTTGTATTCA
>CAXTNZ010000074.1:2178-26216 GCA_964245695.1 uncultured bacterium
CCAAAATCTATATAATCATTTACCCCATCAAATGTCAAAACTGTTTGTGTATTTACTAGGTTTGTCACAAGGATTTAATCTCCAAATATAAATAATTCGTAATTTTAAATAATGGATTTAATATCAATAAAGTTAAGAGGAAAATCCCACTACCAAATTTTAAAGTGGTAGGGCATGTAGACGCGGCAGCGGCTACTTTTCTCTACAGGACGCTACTGCAAAGGTGTTGTTCAACTGAGTACCTATAGGATAGAAGACAAGAGAAATACACAAGGCTCAATACCCTAATTTTTATTAGTCAGTAATACTTCTGCGATCGCCTGCGAAATGGGGTAGTGTGGTGAATATATCTCCATCCAAAAAAATTCCCCGACTGGGTTAACTTCGAGGAATACATACCGACCATCGGGGGTGACAATAATATCAATTGCTCCATAGTTTAAGCCAAAATAAGCCATCAGTTTGAGCAGTTTTTTCTCAATATCTTCTGGCAAGTCGTAGGGTTGCCAATTTTTAACTAAGGCTCTCCCCTCTTTGCGCCAGTCGTAAGTAGATCCTGACAAGCTTTGGGAATCTACTGCGGCAGTAAATACGCGATGTCCGACAATAGTTGTCCGTAACTCCAGCGCCTTGGGCACATTTTCTTGAAAGGTCATCGGACAAAAACGTAGTCCTTCCATATTTTCCAGATCATCATTTGTAACTGGAGTGGTAAACACAACGTTTTCTCGCCCCTGCTGATCATAAATAGCAAAGGAAGAAAGCATCTTAGTAACTATACCTTGCTGACACTCATGAGCAAATTGCTTGACTGCTTCTGGATTGTTTGAAGTCAGAGTACGTGGAGTTACAAGACCAACTTCGCGTGCAACTTGCAATTGTAGTTGTTTATTATTAGCCCGATCCACATTGGACATTTTATCAAAGTGGAATCCTTGAAGGCTGGCAATCATCCCCCTGACTGTGGCGCGACATTCGTTAATTGACGCATCTCTGTATTGCTTGTCCATTGAGTCGGGGATTTTTTGTCCGTAGCGCATCCGCCGATACCAAACTGAAGAGACCTCACTCAAATCTAGCTTCTGTTCGCCATCAGTAATAATTACCCGTTCAGTATCGCCGGAGTAAATATCTAGCTTGACTTCGGTGGGATATCTGTCTGTGTCAAACCGAAATGCTTTTTCTCCTCTAGCCTCAATTTCTTTGATGACTAGAGGAATGCTTTCGTTGTCTTTACTAAACGTAACTATTAATACGGTCATAAAAAGTATGAAGAGTGAAGTATGTAGACACCTTTTGGGTGGCTTGCCGCAGGCTAGTATCAAATATTAAATTCTTGATCATTCATTCTTTCTTTGAAGTAGGGCATCTGCGATCGCACTTGCAATGGGTAAGTTTAAATCCTTTTCCAGCATTCCCCACTCCCCCAGAGGGTTGATTTCCAAAAAGACGTATTCGCCTGACGGTGTAACGATGAAATCTAACGCTCCAAACAACAGCCCAAATTTCCCCATAAAGGCTTTGAGACGACGAATTACTTCATCAGGAAGCTGGTGATGTTGCCATGCACCAATATCAACACCAGGTTTACGCCAATCAACTTTGGCTGCTGCATACACATCTGCATTTAGCGCCCCCACAAATACATTACCATTCACATACACTACCCGTAATTCCTGGTGCTTCGGAATTTGCTCTTGAAAAACCATTGGGCAATAGCGCAGTGACTCAGCATCTTGTAAGTCTTCTTCTTTGACGATGCTGGTGTACAGAAAAAACGAGGAGTTAGCTTCCATACTGCGGGAAAGAGCAGTTAAGAGCTTGCTCACCATTTTGCCCTTGACTTGCTGGAAAAACTCTCGTGCTGCTTGGGCTTTGTTGGTGACAAGAGTCTGGGGGATAACAAAACCTACTTCAGACGCAATCCGCAGTTGACGCAGCTTGTTACTTGCATAATCTATCCGCTCTAAATTATCTACCCACGTAGCTCCCTTCAGGCTGTCCCAAAAACCATCTAAAGTTGCAAGTGATTCTCTAACGCAAGCTTCTCGGAACTTTGGCGCTAATTCTTGACTCAGTTGTGGTTCCCAAATGCGGCGCATCCATACAGCTTGCACCTGCTCTGTGCTGATAGAGCGGTTGTTACATTCTATAGTGTGGTAGCTTTTAGACTTATCAAAATGTGCTGTTAATTGCACTTCTAGAGGAAATTTATCAGTATCTAGACGAAATGGTTGCACCCCTTTTTTTGATAAGGCTTCTGCCACTCTATCTATTGTGAATAAATCACCACTGTGCGTGATTAATAAAACAACATCACGAGACAGGTGCATAAAGTATATTTTTTGATAATTTTAGGAGGTAGCTATTAAGAAATAGCGAAAAAAATTGCTTTCTATAACCCAAAATTTTTGAAGAATTTAGTGAGCTAGAAAAAGCAATCACCTCCATGTTAGGGATAAGGTAATATGAAAGCGATCGCGTTTCTATGAGTAGTTTTTAGTTATTTTACAACTGCTACTCTATTAAATTATGATTCAGCCAATTACAAGGTATCTTTCCGATAAGAAAGGTACTTTCAGATGTAGAAGAGTAAATAAATTATTTATCTTCCAAATCTGAAGGAAACTTGTAAGTCCAAGGAACCTCTGTTCCTTCAGTAGCTTGCTCTTCCAAGAAACGCGCAAAGAATGGTACCGCTACGACATCCACTTTTTTGACTGTGTTTGTAGCCATAGAGTTTTCCTTAAAAAAATTAAATTGTTTTTCAACTTAAATGTATATCATTAATTAAATATATTTTCAACGTCAGTTAAGACAGTTAAGAAGTAATGATTCTAAGAAAGTTAAGAAATTTAAGAAAGTTAAAATGAATTTAATAATTATTAATATTAAGTAATCAATATCAAACTATAGCAATTTTATTTTATTATTGAACAAGCAGGGGTGGGTTCGCCGAGATCATCTTAGTAATTAATAATATTTTTGGCGTTGCTGAAAAAGTAATGCTTAATTTGGCATAATAGAGGGATGAAATGTCCTCAATGTCACTCAACTAAAACGACTAAAAACGGGCATCGTCGAGGAAGACAATGCTACAAGTGCAAGCAGTGCGATCGTCAGTTTCTGGAATTCTACCGTCCTTGGCGCTACTCAGATGAGATCAAGCAATTGTGCATCAAGATGTACCTTAACGGCATGGGGCTGCGGGGTATCGAACGAGTCACCGAGATCCACCATACAACTGTGATGCATTGGATTCGAGAAGCTGGACATCAGCTGTGTGATGCTCCAGAGACTGAAGACATCCCAGAGGTGACCGATCTGGATGAACTGCAAACCTTTGTTGGTAGCAAACGAAACAAGCTATGGATAGGATGCGCCGTAAATCATAAGCAAGCGGGAATTCTGGCATGGGTCATAGGCGATAAGCCTACGGCATAGCTTCGCTTACCGCAGTGCAGAAACGTTCAAGTACTTGTGGTCGATTGTCAAATGCTGGCGATGCTTCTTTTACGTTACCGATGGGTGGAAGGTGTACCCGATGTTCATTGAAGAAGGCGACCAGATTGTGAGCAAGACCTATATGACTCGCGTGGAGTCCGAGAACACCCGTATAAAGGCATTACTTAGCACGATTGCACCGCAAGACCTTGTGCTACTCTAAGTCCGTCGAGATGTTGAAGTGTTCGCTCCGCTTGCTGCTTCACTACTTGAAGTCTCGGACGCTTCCTCTGCCAGCTTAGTTCATTACAGTTTCAGCAACGCCTCGTCGCTGTAAGGTTTAGCCATAAAAGGGGGAAGACGCATCGGTATTTCTCTACTTTACGTCCTAGCCTTGCTGAATACGGCTATAACTTCTTTCATACATAATTATGTTTAATAATAAACCAGATTCCTATACACACAAGTGATAAGTCATTCATTCGTGAACAACAAGATCCCCAACTTTTTAAAAAAGTCGGGGATCTGAGCAAGCGCGAACGCATCTAAATATTGACAAGCCAGAATAAGAGTCGAATTCAGCGAGATCCTTATGGGATCTAACTTACAGGAAACTAAATATGCATTCAGATAAGCTAATTCATACTTTGACGAAGAATCTGATTTTTTTGTTTATCAGTCTCTCAAATTTTACAATTATCTAGATGCTTTTGAAATCTTTATTAGTTTTTATTAGTAAATAAGATGCGTTTGCCCTGAATTTTTGGTTTCTTAACTTTCTTAACTTTCTTAAATTTCTTAACTTTTTTAACTTAATTGTTTTAAATGCTGTTGCATTTTCTCTAGAAAAATGAGATTATGCTTTAATTGAAATTATAATCATGTTAATTTAAAGGAAGCAAGTTTGTTTCAACGATAAATTAGTCTTTATCAAAAAAGAGTAAAGTCATCAGTCATATCAGGAGTTAGTTATGCTGGGGTTGCAGCCGCCCTTACAGCGTTGGGAAGTCCGTTTGGCATCGTAGGAGGTATAGGTCTGTTTGGTCTAATAACGGTTGCAGGAAATACTCTAGTGGGATATGGAATTAAAGCCATTATCAAGGCTATTTATGCAAAATGTAGCAAGACCGAATCTGTAAGATTTCTTCTCAAATAAATTAAAGATTTACTTATTATAGAAGAGCTAAAAGCCTGTTATATAAGTCAACTCATTTTCATCAAGGGTACAGCAAGGTAATATTGATTTAAAAAAATAGAATATTTAGGAAAATGTAGAAGCTAATACAGTTAAAGAATTAGAGTTAGTTTTTAGTGAGTTTAATTATGAACGATGAAGCAGAAATTATTAACATTCAGTCAGAGGCGATCGCCATTATTGGTATAGGGTGTAAATTTCCTGGAGCCAATAATTATAACGCTTTTTGGGAAAATTTAGAGAAAGGGGTCGATAGTATAACGGAGATACCTCAAGAGCGATGGAATATTGATAAGTTTTATTCTTCAAATATCGAACTTCCCAATACAAGTACTAGTAAATGGGGAGGATTTATCGAAGATGTAGATAAATTTGACGCAAAATTTTTTCAGATATCAGAGCGAGAAGCTCGGCGAATAGATCCTCAACAAAGGATCATGCTAGAACTGAGTTGGTCATGCTTAGAAGATGCTGGATATTCACCATTAGAATTATCAGGAAATAATGTTGGTGTTTTTATTGGTGTTTGTAATTTCGATTATAAAGAATTACAAGATAAGGGCGAAGTCATTGAAGGATATAATTCTACAGGTACATATACTTCTATTATTCCAAATCGAATTTCCTACTTTTTCAACTTTCATGGACCGAGTATTCCTATAGATACTGCTTGTTCTAGCTCACTTGTAGCCATTCATCAAGCAGTGAATGCACTCAATCAAAATGAATGTGAGATGGCATTAGTTGGTGGTGTCAGTGTATTGTGTACACCGACTAGTTATATCTCTTTTAGTAAGTTGGGTATGTTATCACCCGAAGGAAAATGCAAAACCTTTGACGCCCAAGCAGACGGTTATGTGCGAGGTGAAGGGGCAGGTATCATTTTATTAAAACCTTTGAGAAAAGCAGTTGAGGATAAAAATTATATTTATGGAATAGTTAAAGGGAGCGCCATAAATCATGGTGGTCATGCGCGTACTTTAACCTCTCCCAATGCTTATTCTCAATCACAAGTTGTCAGGTCTGCATGTATAAAAGCAAATATTACACCTGATACAGTATCTTATATAGAAGCTCATGGAACAGGTACGCCGTTAGGCGATCCAATTGAAATTAATGCTTTAAAACGAGCATATACACAACTATATCAGCACTATGGTATTGAACAAACCGCAGAAAGCTATTGTGGATTAGGTTCAGTAAAAACAAATATTGGACATTTAGAATCAGCAGCAGGTATTGCTGGGATCATAAAAGTATTATTGGCAATGAAATATACAAAATTGCCAATGATGAATAACTTTCAGCAATTAAATCCTCGAATTAAGTTAGATGGTAGTCCCTTTTATATAGTTAAAGAAACAAAGGACTGGCAACATTTAAAAACAAAAGAAGGAAAAATTATTCCTAGACGAGCAGGCGTAAGTTCCTTTGGTTTTGGAGGTGTTAATGCCCATATAATCCTGGAAGAGTCGTCAGTGCCAGAAGAAATAGTGGTGAATAAAATTGAGCGTCCAAGCCACTTGATGACACTTTCGGCGAAAACTGAGAAGGCTCTAGAGGAACTGGCAAGAAGATATCAAATTTATTTAAGATCCGATTTAAAGATATCGCTAGCAAATATTTGTTACACTGCCAACACTGGGCGAAGCTCCGGAGGAGCCGCTTCGCTAACGCATTTTGACTACCGCCTTGCTATTGTGGCCGACTCTAGAGAGCAGTTGGTCGATCGACTCACTGCTTTCGCATCTGGGAAAGACACCGTCGGCTTAATTAGCGATAAACCTGGCAAAAAGCCAGCAAAGATAGCCTTTTTATTCACTGGTCAAGGCTCTCAATACATCAATATGGGTCGCCAACTCTACGATAGCCACCCCATCTTCCGCCAAACTATCGAGCAGTGCGATGAAATTCTCCGCCCTTATCTGAAGCATTCTTTGTTAGAAGTACTTTATCCTACCCAGACTATTGAGCAATCATCTTTGTTGGATCAAACCGCCTATACCCAACCAGCATTGTTTGCTTTTGAATATGCCCTGTATCAACTGTGGAAATCTTGGGGCATTGAACCAAATGTGGTGATGGGTCATAGTGTAGGCGAATATGTTGCGGCAACTGTCGCAAACGTTTTTAGCCTAGAAGATGGACTTAAACTCATCGTCTATCGGGGACAGTTGATGCAGCAATTGCCTTCTGGAGGCGAGATGGTTTCACTAATGGCTTCAGAGTCAAGAGTGCGGGAAGTTATAGCGCCATTTCATGACACAGTGGCATTAGCAGCCATCAACGGGCCTGAAAGTGTAGTTATTTCTGGAGCCAGTGAAGATATTGCTGCTATTTGTCAGCAACTGTCAACACAGGGGGTGAAAACAAAGCGGTTACAAGTATCCCATGCTTTCCATTCTCCGTTCATGACACCCATGTTGAAGGAGTTTGAGCAAGTAGCTAGTCAAATAACCTACAACCAACCCCAGATACCATTAGTCTCTAATATCACCGGACAACTTGCTGACGAGAATATCACCAATGCAGAATACTGGGTGAATCACGTCCGGCAAACAGTGCGGTTTGCCGATAGTATGCAGACATTGCATCAACTTGGGCATGAAGTCTTTTTAGAGGTTGGGCCTAAGCCAATTTTGTTGGGTATGGGTCGTGAGTGCTTGCCTGAGGGTGTGGGTTTGTGGTTGCCTTCTCTGCGTCCGGGAGTGCCAGAATGGCAACAGTTGCTTTCAAGTTTGGGTGAGTTATACGTAGGTGGAATGGCAGTAGATTGGTCAGGGTTTGACCGCGACTATTTCCGCAAGAAAGTTACATTACCCACTTATCCGTTTCAACGACAGCGCTATTGGATTGAGAATACACCCCTTAAACCTCAACGGCAACAAAACTCGACAAAACTGCACCCATTATTAGACAAAAAGCTTCAGTTGCCCTTAAGCAAAGAAATATTGTTTGAGTCTGAATTCAGTAGCCAAACCCTACCGTTTTTAGTAGATCATCAAGTTTATAACCAAATTGTTGTGCCTGGAGCCTGTTATCTCTCCTTGCTATTGGGTGCAGCAGGATTGACTTTCGCCAGTGAGTCATGTCTGTTAGAAAATATAGTTTTCCCTCAGGCATTGGTTATCCCCGAAGATAAAGCGCGCACAGTGCAGCTGGTGCTATGTTTTGAGGAGAGTAGTGCATCTTTCAAACTCATCAGCTTTGATACAGTTCCGAATGGGAGTACTCAGGTAAATCAGTGGCTAGTCCATGCCACAGGGAAAATCTCACAAGGCGTTAACATTGCACCAGAAACTGTCTTTCTCCAAGAGATACAGACGCGCTGTACTCAACAAATAGCTGCTGTGGAAATTTCCCAAAGTTGGCAAAAGCGGCAGATTCAATTTGGTGCAAGCTTTCAGTGGCTTGATTGTGTCTGGTGTGGAGAAGGAGAAGCCCTAGCCAAGCTCAAATGGCTTGATCTAGTAGATGATTTAGAGAAGTATCAATTATATCCAGGTCTTCTAGATTCCTGCTTGCAACTGACCAGCTTTTTCTTCCCTAGCGAAGACACTTTTGTACCCTTCGCAATTGAAAGTTTCCAATTTTACCAACGTCCCCAAAGTAAGCAGTTATGGTGTCATGCAGTACGATGTCTACGAGAGGCTACGCCTACGCAGTCTGAGAACTTCGATTCAGACAACCTTGTAGCAAATATCAGGCTATTTGACGCTAACGGACAGTTGGTTGCAGAAATCAAAGGCTTCGAGGCTAAAAAAGCGACTCCCAACACTTTATTGCAAAGTCTCCAGCTAGACTTTAAAGAAAATTCTGTAGAGAATTGGCTGTATGAAGTAGAGTGGCTTCCTCAAGTGCGCTTTAGCAATGAGCAACTGTCTCCAAATTACCTGCCAGCACTTGCAGAAATTAGCTCTAAACTTCAGCCACAATATTCTCAATTGATGGCTGAACCACAGCTAAAAGTTTATGAGGCAGCAGTCAGCCAGTTAGAATCACTCAGTATTAACTATGTGCTGCAAGCCCTGACAGCAATGGGGTGGAAACTGCAACTAGGGCAGCACTTCACTACAACCGCGATCGCTAACCAGTTAGGAGTAGTCAGCCAACATCAACGGCTATTCAAGCGACTACTAGAGATGTTAGCAGAAGTAGGGGTGTTAGAGGCAAAAGCTTTGGAATGGCAAGTTATCCGCGAGCCAGAAGACATCGATCCGCAAGCTGAATTAAATGCCCTGTTAACTCAATATCCAATAGCAAATGCTGAATTCACTCTTCTAGGACGTTGCGGCCCATCATTAGCCCAAGTACTAAGGGGCGAATGCGATCCATTGCAATTGCTTTTCCCCGAAAACGACTCAACTACAGCCCAATTATATGAGAATTCGCCACTGACAAAAGTGATGAATGTCTTAGCTCAACAAGCCATAGTTTCACTTGTCGAGCATTTACCAACTGGACGGGGATTAAGAATATTGGAAATTGGCGCGGGAACTGGTGGAACAACCTCTTACCTACTACCACATTTGTCCTGTGAGCAAACCGAATACCACTTCAGCGATATTGGGATCTCTTTTACCCAAAAAGCCCAGGAGAAATTCCAGGATTTCCCATTTGTAAAATATCAAGTATTAGACATTGAAAAAGATCCCTTCAGCCAAGGATTTGAAAAGCAGCAATATGATGTAATTGTTGCTGCCAATGTTTTGCACGCTACCCAAGATTTACAACAAACCCTCAAACACACCAAGCAATTATTAGCACCACAGGGCATATTAATTTTATTGGAGACAACTCAGCGTCAGCGTTGGCTGGACTTAATCTTTGGGTTAACTCCAGGATGGTGGCGATTTAGCGATTTACACTTGCGCCCAGACTATCCCTTAATTAGTGCTACCCAATGGCAAGAAGTGTTGCAAGAGACTGGGTTTACAAGCACAGTTAATATATCATCTACTCAACAGACTCAAAGCGTTTTATCTCCAGCAATGCTAATGCTGGCACAAGTACCATTATCACCAAATGAGTCGGTACAAGTTGAGCCAAAACATTGGCTGTTATTCGCAGATCGGCAAGGTATAGCGCAACAGTTAGCTGACAAGCTAGATACTCACTCACAACTTTGTACCAAGGTATTTGTTGGTGAGGAATATGAACAATTAGACCAGCAACAATTCAAAATTAACCCAAGCAACCCACAACATTATCAAAAGCTATTGCAGGCAATCAATAGCAAACCCTTGAATTTGTATGGTGTCATTCATTGCTGGAGTTTAGATACAGTTAAAGCAGCAGAACTCACCGCAACCGATTTAACTGCGGCATCTTTACTAGGATGTGGTAGCACCTTGCATTTAGTCCAGGCATTGACAGGGACTAATTTATCCGATCATCCTCGCCTCTGGTTAGTAACTCAGGGAGCAGTAGCAATCAGCTACGCTGGGCAAAACGCGATCGCCAACCTAGAAGGAATAGCGCAATCAAGCTTGTGGGGAATGGCAAGGGCGATCGCTAGCGAACATCCAGAACTTAACTGTGTGCGGGTAGATTTAGCTCCAAAGGCAGATGCAAAAGTTGTGCAAGCCTTATTTGAGGAAATTTGGTTCCCGACTAAAGAAGACCAGATTGCTTTCACAGACCAACTGCGTTATGTCTCTAGGTTAGCTCGCTACCAGAAGCCTAAAGATTATCTAGAAACAGCAGCACTCAAACCTCTAAGGTTCCGTGAAGATAGTACCTATCTGATAACTGGCGGTATGGGTGGTTTGGGTTTATTGGTAGCTCGTTGGATGGTGCAACGGGGAGCAAGGCATTTGGTGTTAGTTGGGCGTAGTAGTGCAAGTGTTGGTGTTCATGAGCAACTTCAAGAGTTAGAACAGGCTGGCGCTCAAGTAAATGTTGTTCAGGCTGATGTGTCTGATGTCGAACAAATGACAAAAGTACTCTCAGAAATTGAGCGAATGCTGCCACTGCGCGGAATTATTCATTCTGTTGGTGTTTTGGATGATGGCGTTCTACAACAACAAAACTGGCAACGCTTTGCAAAAGTTTTGGCTCCAAAAGTAGAAGGAGCTTGGCATCTGCATACTTTAACTCAGAACCAGCCTTTAGACTTTTTTGTGATGTTTTCTTCTATAGCTTCTTTACTTGGTAATGCAGGTCAATCTAACCATGCGGCAGCCAATGCTTTTCTTGATGCTTTAGCCCATCATCGCCAGGCTCAAGGACTAGCAGGTTTGAGCATTAACTGGGGAGCTTGGTCGCAAGTAGGAGCCTTCGCAGAGCGTCAACTTGATGAGCAAACAAAAACACGGGGTATTGGAACGTTTAACCCAGAACAGGGATTAGTTGCTTTGGAGCAATTATTATGTCAATCCTCTACTCAAGTTGCAGTTATGCCTATGAATTGGGTGCAGTTTTTGGAAAAATCCAATTCAGTTTCGCCGTTGTTCACTAACTTTTTACAAACTTCAGTAAAAACTGTGGTTATGCAATCTGAGATGGTTGAACAAATAAAAACAACAAATATTACCAAGCGCCGAAAACTTTTGCAGGATCATATTTTTTCACTAGTGGCTAAAGTCCTCGGTTGGCATCTGTCAGAATCCATTGATATACAGAAAAACTTTTTCGAGTTAGGGATGGATTCGCTAACTTCTTTAGATTTGAAAAATCACCTGCAAAAGAGTTTAAAATGCTCTTTACCGCTAAATTTGATTTTTAAGTATCCTACTGTAGATTTGCTAACTGATTATCTATTGGAAGAACTTGGTTTAGATTCTGATGATGAATTAGATAAAGAAGTTCAGGAGGAAATTAATGAGCCATTTCAACTAATAAATATTACAAGTAATAATAATAGAATTAAAATAGAATTATGAATTTATTAGAATTTTTACAAGACATTTCTTTTAAAGGAATTGAGTTGGAGCATGATGGAGAAAAATTGCTAATAGATGGTTCGGAAAGTTTATTAACTCCTGATGTCATTGCTCAACTCAAACAACACAAAACTGAAATTTTACAGTTACTGCGCGATCGCCCAGATATTTTAAATATTTATCCTCTTTCCTACGGTCAACAATCCCTGTGGTTTCTATGGCAATTAGCACCTAAAAGCGCAGCCTATAATGTAGCTTTTACCTGTCGTATCTGTTCACCTATAAATGTTACGACTTTACAAAAAAGTCTACAAATTATTCTTGAACGTCATCCACAATTACGTAGCAAATTTTTTAAGCAAGATAATAATATTGTTCAACAGATCCATCAAACTCAGTTCACAGATTTTCAGCAGATAAATGCCTCTACTTGGAGAGAGCAGGAGCTTCAGCAAAGAGTTTTTCAGGAATACCAACAACCCTTCAATATCGAAAATGATTCGATAATGCGGGTGCGTTTATTCAGTTGCTCACAGCAGGAACATATCTTGTTAGTGACCATACACCATATTGCTGTTGATGCTTGGTCTGTACTATTACTAATAGAAGAGTTAATAACGGTCTATCTTGCACTAGAGTTAGGTGTTCAGCCATCTCTAACTCCTCTAAAGCACTCCTATATAGATTACGTTCGTTGGCAAAGAGAATTATTAACCAGTACTCAAGGAGAAAAACTGTGGAACTACTGGCAGCAAAAACTCGCAGGAGAGTTGCCTGTACTCAACTTGCCAACAGATAGACCAAGACCAGCCATACAAACCTACAACGGCGCTTCTTATAATTTCAAAATATCCCAAAAGGTCACAGAACAACTGAAAAAGCTAGCTCAAGCAGAAGGCGTGACCCAATACATGGTTCTGCTAGCTGCATTTCAGGTTCTCTTGTATCGTTACACGGGGCAAGAGGATATTCTGGTTGGTGCGCCAACATCAGGTAGAACTCAACCGGAATTTGTGCCACTAATTGGCTATTTTGTCGATCCCGTCGTTATGCGGGCGAATCTTTCAGGAAATCCTAGTTTTCAAGAGTTTCTGACTCAAGTTTGCCAAACAGTATCAGAAGCATTAGCGCATCAAGATTTTCCCTTTGCTCTACTGGTAGAAAGATTGCAGCCACAGCGCGATCCGAGCCGTTCTCCTATCTTTGGGGCTGTATTCAACTTCCTTTTCCAGAATTTGGGGCAGTTTGAGCATACGCAACAACTGTGGTTAGGAGGTGAAGTAGATAAAGAAGGAATTAAACTCAAACCTTTTGAAATGCCTCAGATGGAGGGTCAGTTCGATCTAAATCTGACGATCGCAGAAGCAAGTTCTTCTTTATCTGGGATTTTCAAGTACAACACTGACCTTTTTGATGCCAGCACTATCGAGCGGATGCTGGAACATTTTGTGACTTTGCTGGAAGCAATTGTGGTTAATCCACAACAAAAGATTTCGCAATTGCCAATGCTTACAGAAGTTGAGCAATACCAGTTATTGGTTGAGTGGAACAACACACAAGTGGAGTATCGCCAGGATAAGTGTATCCATCAGTTATTTGAAGAACAGGTTGAGCGAACCCCGGATGCAGTAGCAGTTGTATTTGAAAATCAACAACTGACTTATCACCAGTTGAACTGTCGCGCTAACCAGTTGGCGCATTACTTGCAGTCTTTGGACGTGGGAGCGGATGTGCTGGTTGGGTTGTGTGTGGAGCGATCGCTAGAAACAATCGTAGGAATATTAGGTATTCTCAAAGCGGGTGGAGCTTATGTGCCACTTGACCCTGAGTATCCAACTGAGCGTTTGCGCTTTATGCTCGAAGATGCTCAAGTTAAAGTATTGTTAACACAACAGCAATTAGTAGAGTCTATTCCTCAACATCAGGCGCATCTTGTCTGCTTAGACAGCGACTGGGAAAAAATTTCTCAAGAGTGCGAGTCAAACCCTTCTTACACCGCCACATCCGATAACCTAGCATACGTCATCTACACTTCTGGTTCCACAGGTAAGCCCAAAGGCGTTTTAGTCAACCACTCAAGTGTAGGTCGTCTGTTTGCAGCGACAAACTCTTGGTATAACTTCAACTCTCAAGATGTCTGGACACTGTTCCACTCTTATGCATTCGACTTTTCCGTATGGGAAATTTGGGGAGCTTTACTGTATGGTGGACGACTGGTAGTAGTGCCTTATTTAGTGACGCGATCGCCCGAATCCTTCTTCGAGTTATTAACTCAAGAGAAAGTCACAATTCTCAATCAAACACCTTCAGCTTTCCGTCAGTTGATTCAAGCCGAACAGTCAACGGCAACTACTGGGGATTTGAACTTACGCTTGGTAATTTTTGGTGGAGAAGCCTTAGAACTTAAGAGCTTACAGCCTTGGTTTGAACGCCACGGCGACCAATTGCCACAGTTAGTAAATATGTATGGTATTACGGAAACAACTGTACATGTAACTTATCGTCCATTGAGTAAAACCGATTTAAATGGCACAGCAAGTGTAATTGGTCGTCCGATTCCCGACTTACAGGTGTATGTGCTGGATGAGTATAAACAGCCAGTGCCGATTGGTGTTCCTGGTGAAATGTACGTTGGTGGTGCAGGGGTGGCGCGTGGCTATCTCAATCGTCCGGAACTTACAGCGCAAAGATTTATATCTAGTCCTTTTGACAATTCAAAATTATATAAAACAGGAGACTTGGCGCGGTATTTGCCCAATGGCGAGTTAGAGTATTTAGGACGAATTGACCAACAAGTGAAAATTCGTGGCTTCCGCATTGAGTTGGGAGAAATTGAGGCATTACTGGCGCAACACCCAGCTGTTTGGGAAAGCGTGGTGGTGATACGAGAGGATGAACTTGACGATAAACGTTTAGTAGCTTATGTAGTACCGAAGGTAAAACAATCTTCTACTGCCGCAGAACTACGTCAGTTCCTAGCCAACCAACTCCCCAGCTATATGGTGCCAAACACTTTTATGATGCTGGAATCCTTACCCCTAACATCTAACGGCAAAATAGACCGCCGCGCATTGCCAAAACCGGAGTTAGACAGCACACTGCTAGAAAAATTTGTCGCCCCACACACCCCAATTGAAGAAATGCTGGCACAAATTTGGGCACAAGTGCTGAAAGTAGAGCAAGTAAGCATTTACGATAACTTTTTTGAACTTGGGGGACATTCGCTACTAGCAACCCAACTGCTTTCACGCATTCGCAACATTTTCAAAGTAGAACTACCATTGCGTAGTCTCTTTACCGCAGCAACACTAGCCGAATTGGCACAAGAGATGGGGCAGTTGCAGCAACAAAGCTTAGAAAAAACTTCTCTACCCATCTTACCAAGAGCAAGGGATGCAGAATTACCACTGTCTTATGGTCAACAGCGTTTGTGGTTTTTAGACCAGTTCGAGCCGAACAGCGCCATTTACAACATACCTACAGCTTTGCATCTTCAAGGAACTCTCAAGGTTGCAGCCTTAGAACAAAGCTTGCGAGAAATTATTCATCGCCATGAAGCGTTACGCACCAACTTCATCACAGTTGATGGAAAACCTTCTCAAATCATTCAAACGCAAACAAATTGGACGTTCTCAGTTGTTGAGTATCAGCATTTATCCACAACTGAACAAGAAATTGCCACACAGAAATTAGCGCAACAACAACTTATTCAACCCTTTGACCTAGCAACTGAAGCATTAATTAAAGCGACATTAGTAGTGCTTAATAAGACAGAACACGTCTTGTTAGTGTATATGCATCATGTTGTCTCTGATGGCTGGTCAATTGGTGTATTTGTTCAGGAGTTAGCAGCACTGTACAATGCTTATTCAATAGGTCAGCCGTCATCATTAGCACCACTACCGATTCAGTACGCAGATTTCGCAATCTGGCAAAGACAGTGGTTGCAAGGAGATATTCTCCAAAGCCAATTGATTTACTGGCAACAACAACTAGCAGATGCACCAGGTTTATTGTCGCTTCCCACAGACCGACCAAGACCTGCTGTGCAGAGTTTTGCTGGGGCATATCAACAGTTTGCACTTTCCAAGCAGCTAACTAGTGGGTTAATACAGTTAAGTCAAGAGCAAGGAGTTACCTTGTTTATGACGCTGTTGGCAGCTTATGATACTCTACTTTACCGCTACACAGGTGTGGCAGACATTTTGGTTGGTTCACCGATCGCAAATCGCGATCGCAGTGAAATAGAAGGACTAATTGGCTTTTTTGTCAATACCTTAGTCATGCGTACCAACTTATCAGGCGATCCTAGTTTCTGTGAGTTACTGGGTCGTGTTCGGGAAATGGCGATGGATGCATACTCTCATCAGGATTTGCCTTTTGAAATGTTAGTAGAAGCATTACAGCCAGAACGGGATTTAAGCCATACACCACTGTTTCAGGTGGCGTTTGTCCTCCAAAATGCTCCCATATCTCAATTGGAGTTGACTGGGTTAACCGTTAGTCCACTGGTAGTAGAAGGTACAACTTCCAGGTTTGATTTAACTTTATCAATGCAGAACACTGCTACTGGACTGGTGGGGCTTTGGGAATATAACACTGATTTGTTTGATGGCAGTACCATTGAGCGAATGACTGGTCATTTTATGACGTTGCTTGAAGGTATTATTGCTAATCCAGAGGAACGGATTTCTCAATTGCCTCTGTTGACACAAGTTGAGCAGCATCAGTTATTAGTTGAATGGAACGATACTCAGGTAGATTATTCCCAAGATCAATGCATCCATCAGCTATTTGAGGAGCAGGTAGAGCGCACCCCGGATGCAGTGGCGGTAGTGTATGAAAATCAACATATCACTTACCGAGAGTTGAACGCCAAAGCAAATCAGCTAGCACATTATCTACAAACCTTGGGTGTGGGGCCAGATGTGCTGGTGGGGTTGTGTGTTGAGCGATCGCTAGAAACAATCGTGGGAATATTAGGTATTCTCAAAGTGGGTGGAGCTTATGTGCCACTTGACCCCGATTATCCGACTGAGCGTTTGCAATTTATCTTAGAAGATGCTCAACTTTCGGGGCTGTTAACCCAACAGCAATTAGTAAAATCTCTTCCCAAACATCAGGCACGTGTCATCTGCTTAGACACCGACTGGGAAAAAATTTCTCAAGAGTGCGAGTCAAACCCTTCTTACACCACTACATCCGATAACCTAGCATACGTCATCTACACTTCCGGTTCTACAGGCAAACCCAAGGGTGTTTTAGTCAACCACTCAAATGTAGTTCGTTTATTTGCAGCGACAAACTCTTGGTATAGCTTCAACGCTCAAGATGTGTGGACACTGTTCCACTCTTATGCATTCGACTTTTCTGTGTGGGAAATTTGGGGAGCTTTACTGTATGGTGGACGACTGGTAGTAGTACCCTACATGGTGACGCGATCGCCTGAGTCTTTCTATGAATTGTTATGTCAAGAGAAAGTCACAATTCTCAATCAAACACCCTCAGCTTTCCGCCAGTTGATTCAAGCCGAACAGTCAATAGCAACTACTGGGGATTTGAAGTTACGCTTGGTAATTTTCGGTGGAGAAGCCTTAGAACTTAAGAGTTTACAGCCTTGGTTTGAACGTCACGGCGACCAATTGCCACAGTTAGTAAATATGTACGGGATTACAGAAACTACTGTACATGTAACTTATCGTCCATTAAGCAAAGCCGATTTGAATGGCACGGCAAGTGTAATTGGTCGTCCGATTCCTGACCTCGAGGTGTATGTGCTAGATGAATATTTACAGCCGATGCCGATTGGGGTCGGGGGCGAGATGTACGTTGGTGGGGAAGGGGTAGCGCGTGGCTATCTTAATCGCCCTGAACTCACAGCACAGAGGTTTATTTCTCACCCTTTTAAGGACAATTCAAAAGCGCGACTATATAAATCTGGTGACTTAGCACGTTATTTGCCCAATGGCGAGTTAGAGTATTTAGGGCGCATCGATCAACAAGTAAAGATTCGCGGCTTCCGTATCGAACTTGGAGAAATCGAGGCGGCGCTAACACAACACCTGGCTGTGAGGCAAACCGTAGTAATCGCCCGAGAGGACGATCCTGACAATAAGCGTCTGGTAGCCTATATTGTTCCCGACCAAGAATATGCCTTTCCGATTTTACAACTACTTCGTTTTAAAAACAAAGGTCTACTTAATGAAGGGTTACTCTATGAGTTGCCAAATGGCATGGTGATTGCCCATCTGAATAAAAACGAGACAGAATTCGTCTACAAAGAACTTTGGGAGGAACAAGCTTATTTAAAACATGGCATCACTATCAATGAAGGGGATTGCATATTTGATGTAGGTGCCAATATCGGTCTGTTCGCACTCTTCATGGGTCAAATATGTAAAGATGTTTCTATTTACGCATTTGAGCCAATTCCGCCTGTTTTCGATCTGTTACGCATAAATACTGAGGGCTATGGTTTAAATGTGAAACTGTTTAATCTTGGTCTTTCCAGCGATATCAAGAGTGACACCTTTACATATTATCCTCAGGTTTCCGTAATCTCTGGACGCTTTGCTGATGCCGATCAAGAGCGAGAGGTGATCAAATCCTTTTTGCTCAAACAACAGACTATAGCAAATGAGACACAAATATCTAGTCAGGCAATTGATGAACTGCTAGCAGAACGATTGCAGAGTCAGCAATTCACTTGCCACTTAAGAACAATTTCTGATGTGATTGGTGAGCATGGCGTTGAGAGGATCGATTTGCTGAAAATCGACGTGGAGAAAAGTGAGCAGGATGTGCTTTCTGGTATCCAGCAAGAAGATTGGCAAAAGATCCAGCAGATAGTTGTAGAGGTTCATAACATCAATGGGAGGTTGGAGGAGATTGCAGCGCTGCTAAAAGAACATGGATACGATCTAACTATTGAGCAGGATGCTTTACTAGAAGATACTGTACTCTACAATATCTATGCCAGACGACCATCCATAAACCAGTACCTCCCAGACGAGCCTAGTAGCAGCAGGTTAGTCTGTGATTCTTTAAAACCGATCTGGAGCAATTCGAGTTTATTACTCAGTGAGGTTCGCCGCTTCCTCCAAAAGAAGCTACCCGAATACATGGTGCCAAATGCTTTTGTGCTGCTGGAGTCCTTGCCTCTGACATCTAACGGCAAAGTAGACCGCCGCGCTTTACCTGCACCAGAATTAGACAGAACACTGCTAGAAAAATTTCTCGCCCCGCGCACGCCAATTGAAGAAATGCTGGCACAAATTTGGGCGCAAGTCCTGAAACTGGAGCAGGTAGGCATACATGATAACTTCTTTGAACTTGGGGGACACTCGCTGCTAGCAACCCAGCTGCTTTCACGCATTCGCACCAGCTTGAAAGTAGAACTACCATTGCGTAGTCTGTTTGCCGCCGCGACAGTTGCCGAATTAGCTCATCTTATTGAGCAATTGCAGCAACAAAAGATAGAACTAATTTCTCCACCCATTTTACCAAGGGCAAGGGATGCAGAATTACCACTGTCATTTGCTCAACAGCGTTTGTGGTTTTTAGACCAGTTACAACCGAATAGCTCCTTCTACAACATACCCATAGCTTTACATCTAGTAGGAACTTTCAATCAAGTAGCCTTAGAACAAAGCTTGCGAGAAATTATTCATCGCCACGAAGCGTTACGCACCAACTTCGTCATAGTTGATGGAAAACCTTCTCAAATCATTCAAATACAAACGAATTGGACAGTCTCAGTTTTTGAATTGCAACATCTGCCAACAAGTGAACAAGAAATTGTAAGACAGCAATTAGCGCAAAAACAAGCTATTCAACCATTTGACCTAGCAACTGAAGCATTAGTCAGGGCAACATTAGTAGTGCTGTCCAAGACAGAACACGTCTTGTTGGTGTGTATGCATCACATTGTCTCTGATGGCTGGTCAATGGGTGTGTTTGTCAAAGAGCTAGCAGTGCTGTATAATGCTTATTCTCAAGGTCAGCCCTTACCCTTAGCACCATTGCCAATTCAGTACGCAGATTTCGCCATCTGGCAGCGAAACTGGTTGCAAGGGGATGTACTGCAAACTGAACTCTCGTACTGGCAACAACAATTGGCAAACGCACCAGCTTTATTGTCGCTACCAGCCGACCGACCTAGACCAGCTGTGCAAACCTTTAATGGGGCACATCAAGAGTTTACACTTTCAAAGGAGCTAACTGCTAGACTGGCACAACTGAGCCAGCAACAAGGAGTAACGCTATTCATGACGCTGTTGGCAGCGTTTGATACCCTACTTTACCGCTACACAGGACAAGAAGATATTTTGGTTGGTTCACCGATCGCAAATCGCAATCGCACTGAAATTGAAGGGTTAATTGGCTTTTTTGTCAATACCTTAGTAATGCGTACCAACTTATCTGGCGATCCTAGCTTTAGCGAATTACTTGGTCGCGTTCGAGAAATGGCAATGGATGCCTACTCTCATCAGGACTTGCCATTTGAAATGCTGGTGGAAGCATTACAGCCAGAACGGGATCTGGGTCACACACCACTGTTCCAAGTGATGTTTGTCCTTGAGAATACGCCCATGCCTCAAATAGAGTTGACTGGGTTAAGTGCCACTCCATTGATGACAGCAAGCACAACGGCAAAGTTTGATTTGACTTTAGCAATGGAGAACACCGCTACTGGACTAGTGGGGTGGTGGGTATATAACACTGACTTGTTTGATAGCAGTACCATTGAGCGAATGACGGGTCATTTTTTGAGATTGCTTGAAGGTATTGTTGCTAATCCCAAAAAGCGAATTTCTCAATTGCCCCTGTTGACACAACCTGAGCAGCAGCAGTTATTAGTTGAGTGGAACAATACTCAAGCGGATTATCCCCAGGATAAGTGCATCCATCAGTTGTTTGAGGAGCAAGTTCAGCTTACCCCAGATGCGATCGCACTTGTGTTTGAAAATCAACAACTGACTTACCAGCAGTTGAATGCCAAAGCTAATCAATTGGCACATTACTTGCGTTCTTTGGGTGTAAAACCAGGTGTACTGGTCGGGTTGTGTCTGGAACGCTCACTAGAGATGGTGATAGGACTTTTGGGAATTCTTAAGGCGGGTGGGGCTTATGTGCCACTTGATCCTGACTATCCCCAAGAACGTTTGAACTTCATGTTAGAAGATGCTCAGGTTTCAGTACTGCTGACTCAACAGCAACTTGTTGACAGACTGTCACAGCATCAAGCAAACCTTGTCTGTTTGGATGAGGTATGGTCACAAATTATCCAAAACAATCAAGATAATCCCGTCAGTGAAGTCAGAGCTTTTCATATAGCTAATGTAATTTACACGTCAGGATCTACAGGCAGACCCAAGGGCGTCATGGTTGAGCATACCGGACTGTGCAACTTAGCTCAAGCTCAAATTCAGACTTTTGGCTTGCAAAACTTCAGTCGTATTCTCCAGTTTGCTTCCCTGAGTTTTGATGCTTCTATCTGGGAAGTCGTGATGGCTTGGGGGTCAGGGGCAACACTTTACCTAGGAACAAAAGACTCTTTACTCCCAGGAAAACCATTAATTGAGCAGTTACGCAATTATGGCATTACGCATATAACGCTTCCACCATCAGCCTTAGCAGTTATGCCAGTAGAGGAACTCCCGGCATTGCAGACTATGATTGTAGCAGGAGAAGCTTGTTCTGCTGAATTAATAAGGCAGTGGTCTGCTGGCAGAAACTTTTTTAACGCTTACGGGCCAACAGAAGCTACTGTCTGTGCCACGATTGGCAAAGCCACGCCGAAGGCGAACGCAAAATGCACTCTTGAAGACGAGAAAATTTCTATTGGTAGAGCGATCGCCAACACACAAGTTTATATTTTAGACAAAAATTTGCAACCAGTGCCGATTGGTGTGCCTGGAGAGTTACACATCGGTGGTGTGGGGTTAGCCAGAGGCTACCTTAACCGCCCAGAGTTGACACAAGAGAAATTCATCTCCAATCCGTTTCAGGAGGTAGGAGGGAGTAAATTATATAAAACTGGGGATTTGGCGCGTTACTTAGCAAATGGAAACATCGAATACCTGGGGCGAATTGATAACCAAGTAAAAATACGTGGTTTCCGCATTGAGTTAGGCGAGGTTGAAGCAGCACTGAGCCAACATGGTGATGTGCAGACATGTTGTGTCATCGCCCGTGAAGAAATTCCAGGTAATAAACGCTTAGTCGCCTACGTAGTACCGCATCCACAAGCAACACCCACAACTAGCGAACTACGACAGTTCCTTTCCCATAAACTGCCTGGGTATATGGTGCCAGCCGCTTTTGTGATGCTGGAGTCTTTACCCCTGACACCTAACGGCAAAGTAGACCGTCGCGCTCTACCTGACCCAGATTTACATCAGGAACTATCAGATTATGTAATGCCAAATACAGAAGTAGAAAAAATCATTGCTGGCATTTGGCAAAAAGCACTAGAAGTAGAAAAGGTGGGAGTTTACAACAATTTCTTTGAACTAGGAGGCCATTCGTTACTACTAGTACAAATTAATCAGGAATTGCAAGAAAAATATGGTTTACAACTGTCAATAGTTGATATGTTTAATTACCCAAATATACATACTTTAAGCCAATACTTGAATACTAAATTCAATCAAGAAGATACGTCTCTAGAAAAGAGTTCTCGTACTCAAGCTCATAGTGACAGCAAATCTTTAAGAAACCAACAATTACAACTTAGACAACAGCATCGTTCTCAGAAAAAAAGGTAAAAAATGAAAGTAAATTCAGTTAATAACAATAATGATTTAAACAATTCTGAAATAGCAATAATTGCTATTGCTGGGCGGTTTCCAGGAGCAAAAGATATTGAATCGTTTTGGCAGAATCTACGTGATGGTGTAGAGTCTATCTCCTGGCTGACGGATGAAGAATTGATAAATTCTGGTGTTTCTCTAGATTTGCTGAGTAATTCTAATTATGTGAGAGCTAGTGCTGCTTTATCAGAGATTGAATTGTTTGATGCAAATTTCTTTACTTATAGTGCGAAAGAAGCTGAGTTAATAGATCCACAACAACGCCTATTTTTAGAATTAGCTTGGGAAGCTGTAGAAAAGGCTGGTTATGACCCACAAACTTACAATGGTTTAATCGGGGTTTATGGTGGTGTGGGGATAAATAGTTATTTGCTCAATAATCTCTATCCTCATCATCAATTATTAGAGACATTTAGCCTTCTCCAATTGGGAATTTCCAACGATAAAGATTTTTTGCCGTCACGAGTTGCTTATAAACTCAACTTTACAGGGCCAGCAGTGAATGTGCAAACTGCCTGTTCTACTTCTTTAGTTGCTGTTCATTTAGCTTGTCAAAGCCTATTAAATGGTGAATGTGATATGGCTTTAGCTGGTGGAGTTTCTATCAGCATTCCCCAAAAAAGAGGTTATTTGTATCAAGAGGAAATGATTCTTTCTCCTGATGGACACTGCCGTGTTTTTGATGCTAAAGCACAAGGAACTGTTGCCGGTAGCGGTGCTGGTATTGTGGTATTGAAAAGATTAAAGGATGCAATAAGCGATCGCGACCACATTCATGCAATTATTAAAGGCTCGGCGATCAATAATGATGGTGCAATGAAAGTCGGCTACACTGCTCCCAGTGTCAGTGGTCAAGCAGCAGTCATTAGCGAGGCTCAAGCTATAGCTGGTGTAGATGCCGAAACAATTTCCTATATTGAAGCTCATGGCACCGCTACACCTTTAGGAGATCCTATTGAAATCGCAGCGTTAACTCAAGCTTTTACTCAAAGTACTGATAAAAAAGGCTTCTGCGCTATTGGTTCGGTAAAAACCAACTTTGGACATTTGGATACAGCAGCAGGTGTCACAGGTTTGATTAAGACTGCATTAGCACTGCAACATCAAATGCTGCCTCCTAGTTTGAACTTCGAGACACCTAATCCCAAAATAGATTTTGCTAACAGTCCTTTTTACGTCAATACAACCCTGACTGAATGGAAAACAAATGACACCCCTCGCCGTGCTGGGGTTAGTTCTTTTGGTATCGGGGGTACTAATGCTCATGTAATTTTAGAGGAAGCTCCTGTGTTTGAGCGGGGGAGCAGCACTTCGGCTACGCTCAGTGACCGGGGGGCAGAGGAGCAGGGGAGAAATTATCAACTGTTGTGTCTATCGGCTAAAAGTGAAAAGGCACTTGACCAGGCAACAGCTAATTTAATCGCACATTTAAAAGAGCATCCAGGACTCAACTTAGGCGATGTAGCTTATACCCTCAATAGTGGTCGCCGGGGTTTTAATCATCGACGGATGTTAATTTGTCAAGACTTAGAAGATGCTGTCAAAAATCTCAGTAGTTTAGCAGCCCAACAAGTTTTCACCAACTATACAGACATTACAGAACGGTCTGTTGTCTTTATGTTTCCCGGTCAAGGTTCTCAGTATGTCAACATGGCACGGGAAATTTACGAAACTGAGACAGTATTTAAAGAACAAGTTGAT
>CAXTNZ010000075.1:0-19045 GCA_964245695.1 uncultured bacterium
GGGGTACGCTGCTAATATGGGCGGGGGAAAGAGCGCCCCTACTGCGGAAAACCGCTCCTTTTAATACGGGCATCCTTTACCATTGTTCGTTTCTTTGGTCACTTTTCTACATGCTCTGAATTTAAAATAGAAAAAGTGAAGTTGTTAAGAAATGTAAGGTTATTCATGGCGGATCAGTTAATTCGCGCCACGGCGGCTGATGGTGGAATTAGGGCAGTCGGTGTCATCACCACACGCCTGACAGAAGAAGCAAGAACCAGACATAAGCTTTCTTACGTAGCAACAGCAGCTTTGGGTCGAACTATGGCGGCAGGCTTATTGATGGCTTCTAGTATGAAGCGAGAAGGATCTAGGGTCAATGTCCGGATTAAGGGCGATGGTCCTTTGGGTGGTATATTGGTAGATGCTGGTTTAGACGGAACCGTACGCGGCTATGTGCAAAATCCATCTGTGGAATTGCCTCCCAATGCCAAAGGAAAACTAGATGTTGGTGGCGCTGTCGGTAGTGGCTACCTTTACGTCGTTCGGGATGTGGGTTACGGCTATCCTTACTCTAGTACGGTAGAACTCGTTTCTGGTGAAATTGGGGACGATGTGGCTCATTACCTAGTGAACTCGGAGCAAACACCGTCAGCTCTGGTTTTAGGCGTGTTCGTGGGAGCCGGTGGGGTAACTGCGGCGGGAGGTTTACTAGTGCAAGTGTTGCCAAAAGCTGCTAGAGATGAAGCTCTAGTAGCAACGTTGGAGTCACGAGTGGCGGGTTTATCTGGATTTACGCCGTTGTTGCAAGCAGGCAAAACGTTGCCAGAAATCTTTCAAGACTTGCTGGGGGACATGGGGCTGGTTATTTTCCCAGAAACTCAACTGCTACGCTTTCATTGTGGTTGCTCTTTTAACCGCGTGCTTGGAGCATTAAAAATTTTGGGAGAAGCTGAGCTGCAAGACATGATTACTAAAGATGATGGTGCTGAGGCAACGTGCGACTTTTGTGGTTCAGTATACCACGCTACTAGCGATCAATTGGCTCAGCTAATTGTTGATTTGCAGGCAGAATCTTCAGTTTCAGGATAAGTAGAAAAGAATACTTTTATTTTTCGGCGATAATGGTATCAGTGGAGAGAGATAATTGAGACTAGCTTTTTCATGACGAGAAAGTTACTATGGCAACAACGAAATTATCGATCCCAAACAGATCGCTGTGAAATTATTTTGGTGTGAGAGATGACAGAGCGGGATATTCCAGAAAGTTGGTCATCAGCCAGAGCAACAGAGCCAGATAAAATAACCAGATTATCAAGAACGCCAGAATTTGGTGAAACTCATGTGTCTGGTGTTCCGGCTACTGGTTCAACCTCCAAGTCAGTGAAGCGCCGAAAAAAACGCAATTCTGAAGAATTACCTCATAAATCAAAAGAAACTGTTCCACCCAGCACTAGTTATGGGAAATTACCAAGCTGGATGAAAAGCTGGGTGTTGTGGACAGTTTTGTTAACGTTGGTTCCAGGCAGTATAGCTTTCATATCGATGGCGATGCTACTAAAGCTGCCATCGGCGCCAAACTGCCCATCGATTTTCTGGCCCCTTGCTAGTGCATCGGTACGACTGCACTGTGCTCAATTAGCGGCTTCTAAGGATACGGTGAATGACCTGCTACAAGCGATCGCCTTAGTCAAGCAACTGCCACAAAATCATCCACTGCGTGGAGAAATTGACCGCAACCTGGAAGAATGGTCGCGTTCGATTTTACAGCTAGCCGATCAAAGTTTCCAATCAGGGAATTTAGAGGAAGCGATCGCTACAGCTCGCAAGATTCCTGAAGACCTTTCCGCTTATAAATTAGTAGAAGAGCAAATTTCCAAATGGGAGTCAATTTGGTCTAAAGGAGACCGCATCTACCAACAAGCAGAAGAGGAACTACGTCAACAACGTTGGCAATCAGCGTTTATGGTGGCGGCTAAATTGCTGCGGGTGGACAATAAATATTGGCAGACAACTAAGTATGAGCAATTGAATCGCTTGATTGTCACAGCGCGGGAAGATGGCGAGAAGTTAGCAAAAGCCAACGGCTTGGCAGAAAACGGGGTACTAAATAATTTACTACAAGCGATCAAGCTAGCTGACTCAATTGGACAAGATAGCTACGTTTATGAAAAAGCACGGGCAGCGATTCCAGTATTTGGTCGGAAAATCTTGGAATTGGCACAGAAAAAGCTAGACCAACGAGATGCGGATAAAGCACTGGAAATTGCCGGAAAAATTCCTGTAAGTACTGGGATACAGTCGGAAATCGAAGACTTTATTGCCATCGCAGACGCGCAAAGAAATGCATGGATAGGTACTGTTTCCGGTTTAGAAACAGCGATCGCCCAGGCACAACAAATTGACCCATCAAGACCAGTCTACGACAAAGCACAAGAACTGATTGCTCGTTGGCAACTGGAAATTCAAGATGTTGCCAACCTAGAAAAAGCACGCACACTGGCAAGTCAGGGAACAGTCAGCGATTTGAATGCCGCGATCGCCCAAGCGCATCTCATCCCGGCTAACAACCCGCGTGGTTCAGAAGCTAGGCAAGAGATGGGACGCTGGCGCGCCCAAGCTGAGACAATCGAAGACAGACCTTATTTAGATCGCGCTGAACAGATAGGTATGTTAGAGGATATTGACTCAATGCAAGCAGCGATCGCTGAGGCAAGTCGAATTCGTAACGGTCGGGCATTATATCCAGAAGCACGCAGAAAAATTCGGGATTGGACGGCGAAGATTCAGCGAATTCAAGACCAACCCTACTTAGATCAGGCGCGAGAACTTGCTAGTATTGGTGATCTACCCTCTGCCATTAGAGCCGCTGAACAAATTGCATCGTCGGGACGCGCACTTAGTAGTGACGCCCAAGCGTCTATAAATGATTGGCAAGGGCAAATCCGCGCTAGAGAAAACTGGAGGAAAGCGCGGGAAGTGGCACTGAATGGAACTCCAGAAGCTTTGTCAGAGGCAATACAGCTGGCGGATAGAGTGCCCAGCCGTAGCATGTTACGCACCGACGTGAATCCCGCGATTGACCAATGGAGTGAGCAATTATTAGATATAGCACGCTCTCAGGCTCAGTCTGATATTAGCAAAGGTATTGAAACTGCCAAGCTGATTCCCCAAGGTACTGCTGCTTACAGCGCCGCGCGAGAGCAAATTAGAACTTGGCGGGAGTTTCTTCAGCCGCAGCCAGAACCAGCGCCATCTCCGGAGGAACCAACAACGACAACGACAACTGATCAGCAGTAATCTCAAATCTGCTTGAATCAAGACCGACTTTGGTAGGGGCACAGCAATGCTGTACCCCTACTTATTTGGAATAATAGTTCAGATATATCAGACTTTTTGCATTTATTTTGATGTTTTAGATATCGAACCACAGATAAACACAGATGAACACCGATATTTATCTGTGGTAACTTTTGGTCTTGTGCGGATTTTTGCCAGAAATCTATTGCACAATGTTGAGGTTCCACTAAGAGAAACGCATTCTCCAGCTAAGTCTGTCGTCCTCCTTTGTTTGTCGCAATCTACTATGGCAAAAATTAACAACAATTACCTTAAGCTCAAAGCAGGCTATTTGTTTCCGGAAATTGCTCGACGAGTCAATGCTTTCGCGGAGGCAAACAGTAGTGCAAATATTATTCGTCTAGGTATTGGTGATGTCACCGAACCTTTACCTGAAGCTTGTCGCACAGCGATGATTAAAGCTGTCGAAGAAATGGGCGATCGCTCTACGTTCAAAGGCTACGGTCCAGAACAAGGTTATGCTTGGTTACGAGAGAAAATTGCTGCTCATGACTTTCAATCTCGCGGATGTGAGGTTGATGCATCGGAAATTTTCATTTCTGACGGCTCTAAGTGCGACACGGGCAATATTCTGGATATTTTTGGTGATGATAATGCGATCGCTGTCACCGATCCTGTTTATCCGGTGTATGTAGACACTAATGTGATGGCTGGACATACGGGAGCGGCTAATGATAAAGGTGAGTTTGAGGGTTTGGTATATTTGCCAATTACGGCAGAGAATAACTTTACTGCTGAAATTCCTGACCAGAAAATCGATTTAATTTATCTGTGCTTTCCCAATAATCCCACCGGCGCAACTGCCAGCAAAGAACATCTCAAGGCTTGGGTAGATTATGCTAAGTCTCATAACTCGATTATTTTCTTTGATGCAGCTTACGAAGCGTTTATCACCGATTCTGAGATTCCGCACTCGATTTATGAAATCGAAGGGGCAAGAGATTGTGCGATCGAGTTTCGCTCTTTTTCCAAAAATGCCGGCTTTACTGGTACTCGTTGTGCCTTAACGGTTGTGCCCAAGACTCTGAAAGCGAAAGCTGCTGATAATTCTGATGTGGAACTGTGGAAGCTGTGGAATCGCCGCCAATCTACCAAGTTTAATGGAGTGTCTTATATCGTCCAACGCGGAGCCGAGGCTATTTACTCTGAAGAAGGTATAGCACAAATTAAGGCGCTTGTCAATTTTTACATGGAAAATGCGAAAATTATTCGCGAGCAACTGACAGCAGCGGGATTGCAGGTGTATGGCGGTGTAAATGCGCCTTATGTTTGGGTGAAAACGCCGAATAATTTGTCGAGTTGGGATTTCTTCGATAAATTGTTGCAAACTGTAAACGTTGTGGGAACACCCGGTTCTGGTTTTGGTGCTGCGGGTGAAGGTTACTTTCGGATTTCGGCATTTAATAGCCGGGAGAACGTGGAAGAGGCGATGAAACGGATTACCGAGAAGTTTAAAATGTAGATTGGGGTGGGCGATCGCTCCCAATACCTAATTAGTTCTGTGCCGCCTCTACCGCAAGCGGTAGAGGCGGCGGCAAATTTTAATATCTAGCATATAAAAGCCAGGTTTTGAATTATCTGGTAAATCAATACTTTTGACATTCGGACTAGGGTCTAAATTCTTCTCCTTATGTTGTTAGTTGTCTTTTCTAACACAGACTCAATTAAGGAGATAACAAATACCCGATGTCCGAAGCCTCGCCCCAGGCAGTCAATCGGCTGCTAGCCGCTCTGCCAGATGCTGAGTACCAGCGCCTTGTTCCCCACCTAAAGCATGTCCAGCTTTCTCACAAGCAAGTTGTTCACGAGGTTGGTGAACCAATCGAATACGTCTATTTTCCCCATCGGTCAATAGTTTCTTTGCTCTCAACTATGAATGATGGCTCGATGGTCGAAGCCGGCTTAGTGGGTAATGATGGGGTAACGGGTATCCCCGCAGTTTTGGGAGATAACATCGCGACCACAATGGCGATCGTGCAGGTTCCTGACTCTGCCATGAGGATGAAGGCAAGCTTGCTGAAAACGGAGTTTCAGCAGGGTGGTTCACTGCAAAGCCTGCTGCTGCGGTACATGCAAGCGCTATACGCCCTAGTCTCTCAAGGGGCTGCCTGCAACCGCCTCCATCGTTTGGACGGCAGACTTGCCCGTTGGCTGCTGATCGTCTGTGACCGTATAGAGTCAAACGAGTTGCCGCTGACTCAAGAATTTATGTCCGAGATGCTGGGTGTACGACGTGCTGGGGTCACGCAGGCAGCTAACAGCCTTCAACAAGCAGGACTGATTCGCTACACCCGTGGCAAAATTACCATTTTGAATCGGCAGGAATTGGAAGCTGCTTCCTGTGAGTGTTATGAAATCATCAAAGGCGAGTACGCTAGGTTGCTAGGCAAGAAACACAGTTGAAAGCTCTTGTCAAGTAGAAAGGCGATCGGCGCGAATGCAGCAGTCTTAGTTCTGTGCCGCCTATACCGCTTGCGGTATAGGCGGCAAATTTTAATTATGTAGCATATAAGAGCTAGGTTTTCAGTTCCTGGTAAATTAACACCTTTTAACATTTGGATTGGGGTATAAATTCTTTTCCTTATGCTGTCAGTTGTTTTTTTGCAACGACTCAACGCGAGGAAATTCCTAATACCTTATGTCCGAAGCCTCCCCCCAGGCAGTCAATCGACTGCTAGCCGCTCTGCCAGATGCTGAGTACCAGCGCCTTATTCCCCATCTAGAGCACGTTCCGCTTTCTCTGAAGCAAGTCCTTCACAAAGCTGGTGAATCAATCGAATACGTCTATTTCCCCGAGCGCGCAGTAGTTTCTTTGATTTCCACTCCGGAAGAAGGTTCGATGGTCGAAGTGGGGTTAGTGGGTAATGAAGGGGTAACGGGTATCCCCGCAGTTTTGGGAGACAACATCGCGATCGCAACCGCGATGGTGCAGGTAGCAGGCTTTGGCATGAGGATGAAGGCAAGCTTGCTGAAAACCGAGTTTCAGCGGGGTGGTTCACTGCAAAGTCTGCTGCTGCGGTACACGCAAGCGCTATACGCCCTAGTCTCTCAAGCGGCTGCCTGCAACGGCATCCATCGTTTGGAGGAGAGACTTGCCCGTTGGCTGGTGCTCATGTGTGAGCGTGTAGATTCAAACGAGTTGTTGCTGACTCAGGAATTGATATCCAAGATGCTGGGTGTACGACGTGCTGGGATAACAGAGGCAGCTAACAGCCTTCAACGGGCAGGAATAATTCGCTACAGCCGTGGTAAAATTACTATCCTGAATCGGCAGGAACTGGAAGCAGCTTCCTGTCCGTGTTATAAAATCATCAAAGGCGAGTACGCTAGGTTGCTACGCACTGAAGACAGTTGAAAGCTCTTGTAAAGTAGAGAGGCGATCGCTCAAGCGCTAGTTAATCCAAAAAGGCGAATATGTCCTGAAAGGTCGAATAAACTTTTCGCATAAAACAAGGTGGTGATAAACAAATGAGGACTTCGTACCAATACCGACTACGCCCAACGAAACAACAAGCTATTCGGTTTGACAAATGGCTGGATATGCTGCGCTGTCAATACAACTATTTGTTGGCTGATAGATTCCGTTGGTACGAAGAAAATCGATGCTCGATCAATTCTTGTTCTTTGATTGTTTGCCATCTACCAGAATTACGAAACAACCCTAATTACAATAGCCAACAGGATTCTCTTCCTCAGTTAAAAAAAGACCGTCCGTGGTACAAAGAACTTCACTCACAGGTATTACAGAATGCAGCCAAGCGCGTAGAGTTAGCGATGAGCAGATTTCTCAAGGGCGATTGCAATGGGAAGAGAAGCGGAAGACCGAGATTTAAGGGAGCTAATCAGTATAAGACTTTTACTTATCCCACCGTCAAAAGTGACTGCATTGATAACGGCTTTATAACCTTGCCTAAATTCGGGAAAATCAAGCTAGTGCAGCATCGCGTTATTCCGGATGGATTTAAGATAAAGACTTGCTCTATCACTAAAAAGGCTGATGGGTACTACGCGACACTGAGTTTAGAAGATAAAACCGTGCCTTCAATTAAACCTGATTTCAATCCAGATTCTATAACTGGCATTGATGTCGGGCTGAAAGAGTTTTTGACTACCTCGGATGGTATGAGAGTCCAAATTCCCCAGTATTATCGTAAATCTCAAAAACGATTACGGGTTATTCAAAAACGTGTATCACGTCGTAAAAAAGAAAGTAATCGTAGACAAAAAGCTGTCAAACAACTAGGCAAGCAACACAAGAAAGTTGCCGATAAACGTAAAGACTTTCATTTCAAAGCTGCCAACAATTTATTGAAAAAATATGATGTTGTTGCTGTTGAGGATTTGAATGTAAAAGGACTTGCACGAACACGATTAGCGAAGTCTATATTAGATGCTGGGTGGTCAAGCTTTCTGTCGATTCTAACAAACAAAGCCGAGAACGCTGGTTTATTAGTAATTCCGGTAAAAGCGTCTGGAACTAGTCAAGATTGCTCTAACTGTGGTGTCAAAGTCTCTAAAAAGTTGCATGTTAGATGGCATGATTGCACTAATTGTGGGTGCAGTCTAGATCGCGATCATAACGCCGCGATAAATATAAGAAAAAGAGCGGAGGGTCATCCCGTTCTCAAAAAGCCAAGAGCCTCCGCGCGCGATAGCTGGATTGTCTTGGAAGCCCCCACTGAAACGGTACGCCGTTCAGTGGTGGGAGATGTCACGGAGTAATTGCTGATGGCGCTATCAACTCAGGTATCTTCAAACCTTTCGCTAGAAGAGTTTTTGAAATTGTCAGAAACCAAACCAGCGAGTGAATATATCGACGGACGCATTTACCAAAAGCCAATGCCAGAGGGAAAACATAGTACAATTCAAATTCGTTTAGCTACTGCTATTAATCAGATTGCAATCAATAAAAAAATAGCCTATGCATTTCCACAATTACGCTGCACATTTGGGGGACGCTCTTTAGTTTTAGATATTGCTGTGTTTGAATGGCAAAGAATTCCTCTTGATGCCAAAGGGAGAGTAGCTAATAAATTTGAAATTTATCCAGATTGGATAATTGAAATTCTTTCTCCCGAACAATCTCCAAACAGAGTTATCCGTAAAATTACATTTTCTATCCAAAATGGTACAAAGCTAGGTTGGTTTCTTGACTCTGAAGATGAATCTGTAATGATTTTTCAACCTAACCAACTACCAGAAATTAAAGAAGGACAAGATATTTTACCAGTTCTCAGTGTATTAAAAGACTGGCAATTATCAGTTGCAGATATCTTTGCTTGGTTAAGTTTTACATAAAAAATTGGGCGTTGCGGAATTATCGCGCTATCAAACAAGATTAAAATTTAAACTTTAATTTTTTAATTTACCTTATTTCCATCTTGCCCATAAGCCTGCCAAGCTAAATCTATCAAAGCTTCTGCGATCGCTGCTGCTACCACAGCATTACCTTTGCGACTGTCAATTGTAATGTGAGGTACAAGAGAATCTTGCAAACGTTCTTTATTCTCATCCACATTTACAAATCCGGCTGGGGTGGCGATGATGAAAGCTGGTCGAATTTCTTCCGCTTCAATTAAATCAACTAGTGCGGTGAGAGCCGTTTGCGCTTGACCTACAATAAAAATGGCTTCTGGGTAGCGTTTGGCTAGAGTTTCAATTCCCCAGGCTACACGAGTTTTTTGTTTTTGAGGGGGCGTCAGAGCTTCCATGCTGCAATACACAGGATTGGCAAAGGTATTTTGAATGTGTTGTGCGATACCCACTTGTAGCATTGGCACATCTACAACAATCGTAGTACGCGCTGCTAGTGCTGCTGCTCCCGCTTGCAAAGCACGCTCAGAAAAGCGAATCAAAGACTTATACTCAAAGTCAGCCGTGGCGTAAATTACCCGTCGGACAATTTCATACTCTGCGGGTGAAAAGGCATGTTCGCCAATTTCACTATCAATGATTGCCAAACTTTGAGCATCAGTTACATGCCATTCCATCGGTATCAGCGCAATTTGCTATGAGCTTTCCGCTTTCAGCTTATCAGCTTAAGAGAGTGCTGAGTTAGGAGTTAGTCAACAGTCCAAAGTCCAAAGTTGTTGACCGTTGACTGTTGACTGTTGACTCAGGACTCAGGACTAGGAGAAGACCGACTGAAAACAATTGACAGATAGGCAACCAAGGCACCAATGAGAAAACCGGAGATATTACGAACTAGAGGTAGCCAGTCCTGCGTCCGCGTTACTACTGGTCCGATACCGAAGGCAATAAACAAAATTCCCCACAAAGGAGAGAAAATTAAAGCCCATTGCCAAGCAAAACCTTGTTTATCGCTGCGGGGTTGACCTGCAAATCCACAAATTACCCCACCAACTATTGAGCTAATCAGGGTAAGAATCCACTGCTCTCGTGGTAGTCCAGGAACAGCAATGCAACCGCCTTTCAGCAAACAGCCTTTAACTGATTGTAAGGCTTGGAGAATCGCTTGGTCTTCGCCTTCTTCTCGGACAAAGTACAAGTTACCGAAACGAGTTTGTAATTCTATCCAAAAAGTGCGCGGTAGAAGTTCATAAACTGCGTCGCCGACACTAAAGCTGAGGATGTTACCGCCACGGGAATCGGCAACTAGGAGAATGCTTTTGTCATCCAAACCCCAAAATTTAATCACCGCGCGTCCTGGGGTGCGGTCATACTGAGTCAAAACTCGCAGTTTCCAGCCTGTTTCGGTTTGAAATTGGTTAAGTTCTTTGACAAGCTGTTCTTCTTGAATGTCGGTGAGAATTTTGGCTAAGTCTACTACTGGGGTTGGTTTGTTGGGTAGTAAATCAGGATTGTCATAAGCCAGTGCGGGGGGAGAATGCATCACCCAAATTGACCCAGCCAAGAAAAATACAGTAATCAATACCAGAATTCGTCGCCAAAAACAATTCTGCATGGACGTTTTTATACAAAAATTAACAGTAAACGTGAAGAAGTTGTTTTAAAAGAGTACGCGAAAAGTGAGACTTCTTTACACTTCTTTACTTTACTCTAATCTAATGCTGTAAATCAAAGCATTAGTTTCGCTTCCTCATTTTTGGAGAAAAATAGGGATTAGGGACTAGGGGCTAGGGATTAGGGATTAAATCAGAGGAATAAACAATAATTTTCTTCCCCAGTCCCCAGTCCAAGCGTCCCCAGTCCAAGCGTCCCTAGTCCTCAGACCAATCGTCAGCGGCTGTGGATTTAGGCAACGAATCTTCATCATCCAAATCCCAGTTAGCAGCGTCATTGTAACCGTTGTCATTGCGGCTGCGTTGCCTTAGCGCTTCTCGTTCTCGCAACGGGAGCGCTCCTTTTGCATTGGGTGACAAACGGTCAACTTGTCGTCTGGGAGATTTTTGGCGTGTAAAGGTTTTCCAGGCGGCTTTCATGCCGACAAATATGCTGCGCGTACCTATTTGAACGTTTTGCGCTTGCTTTTTAGCACCATCCAAGCTTTGATCAACTTGTTTAACGACTTGACTAGCACTTTTGACACCTTCACTGACATCATCAGTTAAGTCAGTGATTTCCATGCCAGTGGTGCGGATAGCATTTAGAGTCGGTGGTAACTCTCGTGAGAGGGTATCAAATAATTTTTCAGCACTGCGGGCGGCTCGAGCTAATTCCTGCAAAGCTGGTATAGCCGCCACTAAAACAGCCGTTAAGCTAGCAGCGACTAAGAGAATCGATAGTCCCAGCCAAAACAGGGGGTCAATCACAGTTATGCTATTTATGAGCGATCTAGATGTGAGGGAAGGGAATCTGAGTTTTCTACTCGCACAGAAGTTGGGGTGCGGGTTTCTTGTGTGTTTTGCCGCTTCAAGACTTGGCTTTCTACTTGACTAGCATCTATCCCGGATGCGATCGCTTCTCGCAATCGATCCAAAGTTTCATCCCAGTTTTTCATTGCGCTGGTAGAAAGACGATCTGCCTGAATCTGGACGCTTGTTGATAAATCTTCTGCCAATTCTGGCAAAGCATCGGCAGATTTCTTCAATATTTTCCGCGTTTCGCGCCCTGTGCGTGGAGCCGCCAGTAAACCAGTCAAAGCACCGATGGTAGCTCCCAACATCAAACCGCCAATAAATACTCCAGAACGGTTGTTAGACATCTTGTTATTTTTCTCCTTACACCCATTTTAGGTGGGTTTTCACGCCTTGCAAGTCAAAATAATTTTACTTATCTTTTTTAAGTGACAATATCTCAGCTGGAATTGTTGCCTTTATTTCTCGGTTGATTTTACTACAGTCTTTTTCTTATATTTTGTCCCTAACCCTAGCCTGGGAAAATAGCGCCGCTGGATTTGCTGTCCGACAAGCAGCAGGCTGAATATTTGCCGTACTTGTTGAATTTGTATTTGTATCGATTGGTTTCCCTGCCGCAAGTTGTGGATATTCTGCTGCCGTCTAGAAATATTTTCGGGTGCTTTATCAAGTAGCGCATGAGTGCGGCGTTCAGCAGCAGTCAACCGATTGGCTAGATTTGCCAGCCGCTGTTTAAGTAGCCACACACGCCGAGCTACATATAGTAGTATCAACGAGACTATAGTATTAATAATTACAACAACTATTAGCATTGTTTACCAGGCGTAGATGCATAGCGTAGCCGATGAAAGAGAAATCTTGACTTGGCTGCCATCGTTAATCATAGCGACAGAGCATCCTATAAATCAGCTATCTTCAGTTTCAAGTCGAGGTAAAAAAGAAGTGGCAAATAAAGCTGCACATCCATCAATACCACATTCTGTTGCTGTGGCGTTCCATACAATGCCTCTACTAGCTCAACGGCGTTTTGAGCGTTTTCGGCATCACCCACTACCAATAAGTCTGGCTTTGATTCGAGTAAGCTCTTTAATCCCTGACGAACGATAATTTGATCGTCTACTAGCAACAGGCGAATCATAGGGATTTTCAATCTACTTGCCAACCTGTTTATATGTTCAGACTCGGTATTGGTATGATAACTTCAATGTATTTAGAAAATATTTTAGGTGGACTTTATTGCTTGAAGCTCATAAATAATGAGAGGTTCAAGCAATAAGTTTTGACAAATAATTACAAAGTACTAATTTGTTCTTGCCCAGCGGGTTCCCTTCCAAAGAGTAATAAACAAACCCCCAGCAACTAAAGCTCCCAGATTCCATTTCACAGAAGACTTGATTAAGCTTAGACCTTGAAGAGACTGAGTAGCTTCAGCTTGAGTCTGAATTTGTTCTTTAGCTTTAGATACTTGTGATAATATTTGACTTTTTAATTCTTCAGGATTTTTGCCGTCTAATGAGCGACCTTGGCTTTTGAGAAAATTATCAATTTGTTGTGGTGTCGCTTGGTTCAATTGCTTTTCTAGTTGTTCAGCCTGAGAGATTTTTTGCTTGGATAGGGTACTAATTTGAGCAACACTTTGATTATTGAGTCGCAGAGTGTTACCGATGCCCAAAGGAATTAGTAATAAAAAGAATAATGCAAACAACAAAGTTAACCAAGATAATAACTTTAATGTAGGAAATTCCCATTTAGAGCGCGAATGCATTTCTCCAAAAAACACTAACGCTAAACCGATTAACGGCACCGGTACTCGTTCAACTAATGCCCCGAAGGTTTGAAATTCCCAAGCGGGGTTCATAAAGTTGGGTGGGACAAACATTTCCACGATGTCAAAAAGTGCTAATAATAACAGACCATAGCCTAAGGTTCTTAAAACAGAAATCGAGTTCACCTGGCTGAAGGCAAACTGCTGTAGATCCTGTACTACGGGAAATAATTTATCGCTGTGTGATTTAGTCATTTTTCAAGCCAAATAGAACAGAAAAAATTAGATAGATAAAGCTGTTAGTTGTTAGTTGTCGCAAACCATTAATCGCTTAAGGTTTGGGAAAATGCGGTTGCCACCATTTATACCAGGACACCCAGGCGTTTTCTAGAACTTGGTAAGCAGCTTCCGGGGAAGAATTCTTTAGTGGAACTGATAAATGCGCCCAGAGACAGCGTTGGTCTGGAAGTGACTGCTGACTCAGTAGCCAAGGTATTATGCGCTCTTTTTGACTACTGTCGAAATATTGATTTTGATTAAACTGTTCTGCGGTGAATGTACTACCGCCTTTGGGGTTAATACAAGCACTCAGGTAAGCTCGCTGTTGATCAATTAACAGTCCGTAGTAGCCTATTCCCTCTCGCTTACGCACAATAGGTGAGTATGAAATAGAAGTATACTTACGCATGTGTTGCCGGAGATTTCCATCCATCACATAGCGCATTTCAATATCTAGAGGTAAGTCTTTACGAATGTATTGATAATGCTTTTGTGCCATTAGTTCCGGATGTTCTTCAGTTGGCTCAGGTAGGGGACTGCTAGCTTTTAGTTGCCATTGTGGTAAGGGTACTGTTTGTGGGAAAACAAAGGGGGTAAGCGTGCGTTTTTCTGCGCTGGGAAGCAGGATGACTTTTACTAAAACTAAAAGGACACTACTAAAGGTAAGAGCCAAAAGCGGAGTGCGAAATTGTTTCCAAATAAACATCACCTTGACGACTTAGGCTGTTGATTTTTGGGTTCATTCATGCGTAGTACAAACCAACAGAATAACCCCAAAAGTAAAACGGCAATCATGGAAAAAATCAGGGAACCATCCCCTTCATGCCAGTATTTAAATGCTTCATTGTTGCCTTTTGCTACTAGGATAGCCATGAGGGCAACCCGCACGCTATTGACGATAAATGCTAAGGTGGCAGCTACTATCGGTACGAGGATTTTTTGCTGATAATTTAGGGGAAACATTAACAGAAAAAGTAGTGCTAAACCCAGCATCTGGAAAATGAGTTCTATCCCCGAACAGCCCATATATACTTCTATACTCCCCGTTGGGAGATAAACATTCACCCCAGAACGAGCAACTTCAAATCCTGTGTACCAAAGAATGAAAGCAGAAAATTTGGCGGTGATAGGAGATATATCAATAAGCGATGGAGGTAATAATTTGGGCGCGGCAAGAAAAAATAGTGCCAGCAGTTCTCCCGTGTATTGCTTTAATCCTTTAAAGCCAGAAGCTAGCAGGGCAAGACCAAGGGCAAAAATTGCAGGTGAGAGGTACAAAAAGCCACCAAAACTTTTCAGCGAGGCGCTTTTGAGGAGTACTATTGCAATGATTGATAAACCAAAAAAACTGGAAAAAATTCCACTTTCTAACTTGAAAGTGTCGCGTTTTTCCCAAACTAGAGAAGATACAGCTGCCCAAAATATAAAACTGCCGCTTAACAAATTAGGATTGTTAGCTTTGCAGGTTAAAGTTAGGTGAATTGCTATTAAGCCTGCTCCTATTCCTAATAGCCAAAATTGGGAATTTTTAAAATTACTAACTGTGGTCAGGTGGATTGATTTCATTTCGATGTAGCGGCAGTTTCAGCAAATATTTGATAGTCAATACCTATCCCGCCCGGAACTATAAGTTCCGGGCTAATAGCTGAAGTCCATTTTAATGAACTGGAATTATTGTCTAGTCATCTTGAAATGAGTTTAGCTATTAGCCAGGGGTTTATAACCCCTGGCGGGTGATAACTGAACGCAATTAGGTATAAGTTAGGGTTGTGAGCTTACGCTTTTACCGTAGCTTTTTGTTGCTGCTTGCGTTTGCGGCGCAAAGCTACACCAAAACCACCCGCTGCTAATGAACCTAATATGGTCAGAGGTTCAGGGACTGGTTCGCTGCTGACATTACCGTTTCTGGCGGCGAAAATATAACGACCATCTACATCGCTATTTAGTCTGTTAGCAACCAGACTATTGGGACCACCATCCAGAAAGGCGCCATTGACTGCTGAACCAGGCAACTCGAAGGATGTGCCTGGCGCACCAGTGCCGTTGGAGAAACCAACGCGAGCAGAACTGCCACCTAGACCACCACTACCATCGCTAGCATCACCCGTTTCCCATTGAATCTGGTCGTAGTTGTATTCAATGTCAAAGTTACCTGTTCCTGTATCAGAGCGATCAACCAGCACCAGCTGAAAGCTGTTGAGCCTGTCTGCTTGGGTATCGTAATAGCCAACGTTATTGTAGTTGACACCAAAGGCGTTACGACCGTTTACCGTCCCCGTGCCGTAAGTTACAGGCTGTGAAGCCGAGTTACGGGTATCGACATCAGCAAAAAACGGTGCAATGATTTGCCGATTAGTAGCAGTGAGACCGAACGGGGTGTAAGTGATTAAGGGATTATCAAAAGTCACGTTACCATTGTTATTGACGTAAAGCTGGTTTCTATTTACACCATAGAAGTTGGTCATAAAGCCGATATCGACTAAGCCAGTGGACAAGTCGTCATTACCTGGCAGTGTGTTGCCGCTAAATCCTGTGCGGACTGCGGCAGCTGATGCAGCTTGAGCACTGGCAATACCAAGAATGGTTACTGTTACTAATCCAATACTAGCTTTGCGTATGCCCAATCTAGATCCGCCTTTACTGGTATTTCCCAGATTCATGCCAAGGGTTTCCAAAGCAACATATTTTGCTTTAGCACCAGCCTTGCGTAACTTTTTTCTAACTTGAAATCTAGTCATTAAGCTCACTTCCATAAATAGGTAAAGGTTGATGGTAGATTTACCTGGTAGTGAGAGTCAGCAGCAGCGAGACAGCGATCGCACGCACACAAAAACTTCCGCAGCACGCATTTACGCCGCGATAGGTAAGTGCTGCTTGTCACCAGACAGCGCAGATATGACTTAAGTCTTTAATCTCGCTTTCTTCTTCGAGTTGCTGGGAATTTTTTCAGTGTTTATTCCTGAAATGCACAGTATTCAGTATTACTACTTAAGGTTAAAAAATCAACTAGTACAAGCCGGTCTTAATCGAAGCTTCAAAGTAATAAAGTTTACAATTAAATATTTTTCACTACCAAAAGGTAGATTTTATCAGGATTACAAGCCTAAATTTAGTTATTTATTGTGTAAAGTTTATGTGAATAATCTTGAAATTCAAGTAAATTACTTACTAGTTTAAGGAAATCTGGTTTGTAGTAGGCGTTTTAACGCCTATTTCAAGCACACACGAGTGCTTACTACGAAATAAAAAAATAAGGTGGGTATTATACCCCACCTTACCTAATCAGAACCTACACACAACTCAATACTCAGTACTTACTTGTGATGACCCAACCATTTAGCGGCTGCGATTCCCAAAACGGCTGCGACAACGGGATTGCTGACAAACTTGAGAATACCTGGTTGCTCGGCTAGCACTTCGCGGAAAATGTCGGGATGGTTGTGATACGCGAAGGATGCGAGTTTGCTGACATCATCAGCGTTCATGTGGCTTGCGTGATGAGTGGAAAGTCCAATCTGTTGCTCTAGATGACGCTCATCTAATCCTCTTTGCTTGAAGTGTTTGAAAAAGGCGCGTGCTACATCATCGCGTTCGTTGGGTTTGATTTGAGCGATCGCTTTCTGCAATTCTGGCTCCATTTGGCTGGTAGGAATGCGATCGGGATGCAAAGATTTACCAAACATCTGGCGACGTTCGTCTGTGGTTGTACGTTGTGCAAAATCGTCGAAGCTTTGATATTGCTTTGATGGATCGACTTGAACATCATCCAATGATTCGACATTCCCCTGAGCCAAGTCGTTCATTATTTGACGCTTGTACTGTTCACTACTTGACACTTTACTTTCCTCCGTTAACTAAAAGCTCATAGCTTTCTTTTTCAAATTTTTAAAGCTACTGAGCTAACATGCATTGAAGTTGTATTTTTCTGTCTTTTGTTGGTAATTAGTAATTGTGAATTGGGTAAAACTCATTACCCATTACCTATTACCAATTACCAAGAGACCAACATTGAGTAATTAGGCGTTATACTCAATCTTATTAGTCTGAACATCATACTTAGTCGTCAAAATCAGTTGCTTGTCAGGCGCGTATATCAAAACTGTTAAGTCTTGATTCGGGAAATTCTTCCGGAAACCTTGCGCTAAAGATTTTGCCAAGTCTCGCACTTCGTTAGGACGAACTTGAGGGGAAATAACAATGCCTAGTTTGTTATTATCACGCACGTAAGCATCACGAATTAATCCCTTAGACGATTTCACAACCCAGTCAGCAAAAGTTTGCCCTGTCGGTGTATTTCCTCGCTCTAGTTCGGCGTAAGCTGTACTCGTACCAATTGCTGGTTGATTAGTTGTGCGGTCAAGTTGTGCTACATTACCGCTACTGCAAGCAGTACTTATTGTTAGAACTAAAATCAAGACGAAAGCAGTCAAGATTCGGCGACCCCGCTGAAGCAGAATCATTTATCTATCCTCCCAAAAATTACATTTGAAATCAGACAAAATATAGTAATCCTATCTAAGGTTTTTTCAACCCATTTTCCTATAGCAACTACACTATATTTACGATTCGTTTAGGATTGCTATATTTGTTATTCTTTAACTGATGGAATTTATTATTTTGCAGGTCTATTAATTACAACAATTTTCACATTAATAAATTGCATTACTGCCGCCGAGACGTTTCGCGCCCTACGTCTCTACAATAATCTATATATCTGAAAATCGCTCTTGGTAGTAAGCATCCCTTAATTTTTGAATTTAGTCTGCACATCTATCCATTGCACCTTTATCCCCCTTGAATGGGGGATAAAAGGAGTGTGGGGATTTATGTTTTTCAGCCATCCAGTCAGGGAATGCACCCCAATTATCCTACAGACCTTCTGCAAAAAGCATTCTGCTTAGTCAATTGCTTTTTTGACGTTATCTTTTACGTCTTCAACACCGTGACGTACTTCGCTTTCGGCTTGCTTTGCTTTGCCTTCTGCTTTATCTTCTGGATCGCCGGTAACATTTCCCAATGCTTCTTGAGCTTTACCTTCTACGTTTTTAGCAGCTGCTTTTGCGCGATCTTCTATGCTCATTTTAGTTCTCCTTATTTAGATAGTTTTTATTTCAAAGCTTATTTGTAACTTTGAAATTATTTTTTCTTACTATTACAAAGTAACTTAATGTTGTTACTGTAGCCTTCCGCCACAAGATATATTAGTTGTCTATGCTAAAAGAGAGATATGAGAAAATCATCAGCGAACTGAAGTACTAATAAGGCAAATAGCTAATAGTTAATAATTGTTAACTATTAGCTATTTAAAAAAAACCGATTTCGCAGAGAAACCGGGTTAATAAAGTTGTAGGTATTATTTTTGTCTAATCTAAAAAACCCATTATACTATCTGCATCGTCAATAATATTTGATGCTACTGGACGATTACCCATTACAGAGTAGCTTTCAGAAATTACCAGTCCACTTGAGCCGATAGGACGAATCCCAGACTCGTAAATATTATCAACGACTTGCATTGTATTCGCACCAATTGGACGAATTCCGAAAGCGTTCATTGTGTGGTCAACATGCAAATCACTGGGGCTAATCGGACGTTCCCCAGAGATAGCGAGTGTCTCATGAACTTCCAGTTTGTTTGGTGATTCTAGCTTCACTAGTTTATTAGTATCTTGCCCTGCTGCGTCTGTATTCAAGCTATTACCTTGGTTATTTTCAACTTCCACTGTCGTATCTCCCTTTAACTTGGCATCCTTTTGCCCTTGACTGATTGCTCTACGAGTATTACTAACGCTCATGACCTAACCCCCTTGATTGTTAAGTAAATTTTACAATAATTAGGGTAAAAATGAATTTTTCCTTAATATTTAGAGTGTAACCTTAAAAA
>CAXTNZ010000075.1:19055-26170 GCA_964245695.1 uncultured bacterium
GCTATGGATATATATTTCTTCAAAAGGTATATATAAGTAAATTTAAATATTAAATTTATGTAAGAAAAAATGACGTTTTATTAAGTTTATTCAGGTGTGCAATCACGTTCGGTTACTACTCAACGTAAAACACAGCGCATTCGCTACCATGAGATAGGGTATTTATAGTACATTTGTATGACAGAATTTTGTCTTCAAGCGCCGTTTGTTCCCACAGGGGATCAACCACAAGCGATCGCCCAACTTACCGCCAGTATCGAAGCGAACAACCATTATCAAACTTTACTGGGAGCGACGGGAACAGGCAAGACATTTACAGTCGCATCAGTAATTCAAAAGGTAGGGAAACCCACACTTGTATTAGCGCATAATAAAACCCTTGCCGCACAACTTTGTAACGAGTTGCGGGAATTCTTTCCTCATAACGCAGTCGAGTACTTCGTCAGCTACTACGACTACTATCAGCCAGAAGCTTATATTCCCGTCAGCGACACGTATATAGAAAAGACAGCTTCGATTAACGATGAAATTGACATGTTGCGTCACTCCGCAACGCGATCGCTTTTTGAACGTCGTGATGTCATCGTCGTTGCTTCCATTAGCTGCATTTACGGTTTAGGAATTCCCTCAGAATATCTCAAAGCGGCTATTCCCTTCCAAGTCGGTATGGAAGTTAATCAACGCGAGATTTTGCGAGATTTAGCATCAATTCAATATAGCCGCAACGATATAGAAATGGGTCGCGGTAAATTTCGCGTTCGAGGTGATGTTTTAGAAATTGGTCCCGCTTACGAAGATAGAATTATTCGCGTTGAATTCTTTGGGGATGAAATTGACGCAATTCGTTACGTAGATCCGGTGACAGGGGAAATCATTAAAAGTATAGAAGCAGTAAATATCTATCCAGCGCGTCACTTTGTCACTCCAGAAGAAAGATTACAAATAGCTTGTGATGATATTCAAGCAGAATTAAAAGAACGCAAAGCTGAATTAGAAGAAGCTGGTAAATTATTAGAAGCGCAACGAATAGATCAGCGGACGCGCTATGATTTGGAAATGTTGCGCGAAGTTGGTTATTGCAACGGTGTAGAAAACTATTCTCGCCACTTAGCCGGCAGACAAGCTGGAGAACCACCAGAATCTTTAATTGATTATTTTCCCAAAGATTGGCTGTTGGTAATCGATGAATCTCACGTTACTGTGCCACAAATTCGTGGTATGTATAACGGCGACCAAGCTAGGAAAAAAGTATTAATTGAGCATGGATTTCGTCTACCCAGTGCTGCTGATAACCGTCCTTTGAAAGCAGAAGAATTTTGGGAAAAGGTGAATCAATGTATTTTTGTTTCTGCTACACCGGGAAATTGGGAATTAGAAATTTCTGAAAATAATATAGCACAACAAATAATTCGCCCAACGGGAGTAATCGACCCAGAAATTAATGTGCGTCCGACCGAAGGACAAATTGATGATTTGTTGGGAGAAATTAAAGATAGAGTTGACCTTCATGAGCGGGTGTTAATTACCACATTAACTAAGCGCATGGCGGAAGATTTAACTGAGTATTTGGAAGATAATGGGATTCGGGTGCGATATTTGCATTCCGAGATTAATTCAATTCAAAGAATTGAGATAATTCAGGATTTGCGCGAGGGTAAGTTTGATGTGTTGGTTGGGGTAAACTTGCTGCGGGAAGGTTTAGATTTACCAGAAGTTTCGCTGGTAGCGATTTTGGATGCAGATAAAGAAGGATTTTTGCGTGCAGAGCGATCGCTAATTCAAACTATTGGTAGAGCAGCGCGTCACATTCGCGGCAAAGCGATCATGTATGCTGATAATCTCACAGGTAGCATGATTAAGGCAATTGAAGAAACTGATAGGCGTCGTGGGATTCAAACCGCATACAATAAGTTGCACAATATTACACCGCAACCGATTGTGAAAAAATCGAGTAATGCGATTTTATCATTTTTGGAAGTATCGCGGCGCTTGAATGCAACTGAGTTGGAAATGGTTGATGAACATATAGATGAATTACCGTTAGAACAAATTCCAGATTTGATTACTTTGCTAGAAGGACAGATGAAAGAAGCAGCGAAGAAATTGGAATTTGAAGAAGCGGGGAAATTGCGCGATCGCATTAAGCATTTGCGAGATAAATTAGTGGGACGTTAAGCCAAATTTATAATTAAGGACAAAACCTCACTCTTAAAGCTTATGAATGCCATCACATTGACTATCCCCAATCTGGGTATCGAGGGGTTTTATGAACTTTGTCAAGCTAATCAAAATTTGCAGTTAGAACGTGCTGCAACTGGAGAAGTCATAATTATGCCTCCAACATATCCTTGGACGGGTAAGAAAAATTTTAGCCTAATTGGTCAACTTGCTGTCTGGATTGAAAAAACCGGACTTGGTATCGGTTTCGACTCCTCCACAGGCTTTACATTCCCTAATGGTGCGGTTTATTCCCCCGATGCTTCTTGGGTAAGTAATGAAAAATGGGAGGCTTTAACCCAGATTCAACAAGAAGAAGAATTTTCCCCTCTTGCACCTGATTTTGTGGTGGAATTGCTTTCTAGTAGTGATTCTCTGAAAAAACTTAGAGAAAAAATGCAAGAGTATATTAACAACGGGGTTCGCTTAGGTTGGTTGCTTGACCCTAAGAATAAGACAGTAGAAGTTTATCGTTTAGGGAAAGAGGTAGAAATATTGCAATCTCCTACAACTGTATCCGGTGAAGATGTTTTACCTGGGTTTGAATTGAATTTGAATAAAGTATGGTAGCAAATCCAACTCACATATTCTCTGGATCTATTCCCCTTTCTTGCAGTCGCGCTAATAAATCTTGATAACGTTGTCGCTCCTCCTCCAACTGAAGCTGCACTGCTTCTTTGTCCTGACGTTCTTGTTCAGCGCGTTGACTTTCGTGTTCAGCGCGTTGATGTTCTTGTTCTCGTATTTGATCTAGTTCTACAGAAGTGAGAAACTTTCGTCCTGAGGGAGAGAAAATTTCTAAAGTATTCGGTGTAAGTTCAAAACGTATTTCTAAGCGAGGACTAACCCAATTATTTATCTCTTCAATAACTTCTAAATTTTCACTTGATCGCAGCAACCCAGTTAATTCATTTGTCTGTGGATCGTAGATATAATACTCTTCTACACCGTGACGTTGATAGAACAGCAGTTTATTTGCCATATCTTTAGTTTTGTTACCAGGCGATAAAATTTCAAATACCACCTGTGGGGGAATATTATCTTCTTCCCACTGTTTATATGAACCACGTTTACCTTTTGGTCTACCAAACACCACCATTGCATCAGGTGCTTGTCGGACTTTCACATCGCCTTGGACAGCATACCAAAGTAAATTACCTGCGATAAACACATTATCTTGTGATGCAAATAAGATTTCTAAATTTTCTTTAATTTTTACTATCCATTGAAATTGTTCAGTATTATCTGCCATCGGTTGTCCGTCGCTTTCTGGGTAGATGACCTCGGCGGTGTCTGGTGTTAGTTGTTGTACCATGCTTACAGCACCTTCAGATTTAAAGTTTTCCGGCTGATACTCTTAGTTTAATTGTTAGGGATGGGAGACTCACACCGCAGTGGATAGTAATAACGTACTCTAAATTTTTCCTTAGCAAGATATTACTATAGCGCTTCTCGTTTGAGTGCAATACATCAAAGAATTAAGGAACCACAGATTCACACAGATAAACACAGATAAAACTGTATTTCATCCGGATGATAACCGCTATATTACCATCCGCGCAAAGTTTTGTGTACCTGCGCTAGATGCCACATATAATCATCAATTTTGTATTTGTCGGCAGCTTGAACTATGTATTTAGAAGCCATTTCCACATCATTCTCAGCCTCGTAATACAATCCTAGATAAAGATGACTGTAAAACTTGCCGCCTTCGCCTTCTAACTCACCAACACTTAAAATATCATCTGGCGTGCAATTCCCAGCATACAAATTGTAGACGCTTCGCATTACGCGTCGCGGGTCATTTTTCACCATTAATAGAGAATTGCGTGCTTCTGTCACACCCGCAAGCCTTGCCATGCAGAGATATCGCCACACTGTTTCTTCTACATCTTGGGCGTTCACCGTCAAGTCTATCTCAAATTGTTGAGCGCCAAGAGCAAATCTTTCTGCATAATAGTAAGATAGCCTACGTTGCCACAAATACGGCTTGAGACGTGGATCAAGTTGCTCTGCCATATTAAAATCTTGAATTGACTGATCAATTTTGGCAAGCTTAAAATTGACCATGCCTCGTTGAATGTAAGCTTTCGGATCTTTGGGTTGATTTTGGATGATATCGTTCCAGCGTTTAAGTTTATTTTCGAGAGAATTGGAAAAAAACATGAGTTTGTTAGTGCGATCGCCCAGATTCATATGAATTTATTTTATATTTTTTCAGTTTTCACAGAAAACGTGCTCATGTAATAATTCTAAAAGTGCTTGCTTCCCTGCAAGAGCAAGATAAACTCCTTAATTAATAGATAGCCGGAAAATTAGAAATTATCAGTAATCACAAATGAGCGATCGTTGGACACTCAAAGGAAAGAAAGCACTGGTTACAGGTGCTACCAAAGGTATTGGACTAGCTGTTGCCACTGAGTTCTTATCTTTAGGTGCAGAAGTCACCATTGTGGCTCGAAATTCTGAGGATATAAATCAACAATTGAGTATTTGGCAAGAAGCGGGATTACCTGCTTATGTTATTACCGCAGATGTCGCTGACTCTGATGGTCGTCAAGCTATCTTTGAGCAGGTAGGCAAAACCATGCATAAATTAGATATATTAGTCAATAATGTGGGAACAAATATTAGCAAAAAAGTCGTAGACTACACGCTCGCTGAATATGAGTTGATCCTTCAGACAAACTTGACTTCGATTTTTGAGATGTGCCGACTGTTTTACCCTCTCCTCAAAAATGGGCAAAACAGCAGCATTGTTAATATGAGTTCTGTCGCGGGTTTGGTTTCTAACCGCACGGGTGCGCCTTATGGTATGACTAAAGCAGCTATTAATCAACTAACGCGATCGCTATCAGTTGAATGGGCACAAGATCGGATTAGAGTCAATAGTGTAGCACCTTGGGCTATTTATACGCCTCTAACTAAATCTGTACTTGATGACCAGGATTTTCTCGACTTAGTTTTATCCCAAACACCTATGGGACGTGTGGGGAAACCAGAAGAAGTTGCAGGTATTGTGGCGTTTCTTTCTATGCCAATGGCATCTTTTATCACCGGTCAATGTATTGGCGTAGACGGCGGATTTTTAGCTTTCGGTTTTTAAGTCTAAATTTGCTCTCATTCATTTGAACCAAGTGTGGTAGAGAGCTATGTCTTGTAATCAGCCGTTTTGCATCTAGGCATTCCTCGCAAAATTCACTATTCATTACTTAATATCTAAAATCTGCCCACCGGCTAGAAGAAACTATGCAAAAAATTCTGTATTGTGAGGCTAGTTTCTCAAAAATAAGTAAAAACGCTTGTGGTTCCAATTAGAGACAATAATCCGATCACAATCACGCCTTACGTCACTTATGGGCTGATTGCAGCCAATGTCCTAGCTTTTCTTTATGAAGCAAGTCTTCCTCCTCGAGCATTAGATGGGTTTTTACACCTTGCGGCTGTAGTACCGCGAGAACTAACTGCCAGTTTTGCCGGAATCCCCTTACATCAGCCAGTCCCAGAGTGGGCAACCTTGATTAGTTCCCAATTTCTGCACGGGGGTTTGTTGCACCTTGGTGGCAATATGTTGTTTCTTTGGATTTTTGGCAACAACGTTGAAGACAAATTGGGGCATTTCAAATATTTGCTTTTCTATATATCTTGCGGTGTTTTGGCATCTTTAAGCCAGTGGTACTTTTCACAAGGTTCTAACATTCCTTCCTTGGGTGCGAGTGGTGCGATCGCTGGCGTTATGGGTGCATACATTCTCCGCTTTCCCCAAGCTGAAATTCTCGGCGTAGTTCCCCTAGGCTTTTTCTTCCCCACCTTCCGGGTTCCAGCTTATTTCTTTCTCGGATTTTGGTTTCTCCAGCAAGCTTTCTATGGACTCTCTACTCTAGAAACACCGACTAACATCGGTATGGAAAACGGCGGAATTGCCTATTGGGCACACGCAGGCGGTTTCGTGTTTGGGGCGATTCTCGGTCCTTTGTTAGGTTTGTTTAGCGACAAATCCAACGACGATTATTTGTACAGACAGTGAAATAAAGCAAAGTCAAAAGTCAAAAGTCAAAAGTCAAAAAGTCAAAAGTCAAAACATAGCTTGACCCTTGACTCTTGACCATTGACTCTTGACTCTTGACCATCTTGTGAAATTCCGCACCCTTTAACAACGGCAAGACAAACAGGATATATTGCAGTTAATCAATGATTAGGAAAAACACCTGTGTTTCCCCTTTACGACGAAAACCCGACGCGAATCACCCCGTATTTCACCTACGGGTTGATTGGGATGAACATTTTAGTTTTTCTTCATGAAGCCAGTCTGTTACGACGACAAGCATTAGAGCCATTTTTCCAGTCGTATGCGGTAATACCACAAGAGTTAACCACCAACTTTGCCGGAGAATGGACAACCTTATTTACGTCGCAATTTTTACACGGTAACTGGTGGCATTTAATCTCGAATATGGTGTATCTCTGGGTTTTTGGCAACAATATTGAAGACCGTTTGGGTCATTTCAAATATATAATTTTTTATTTGGCGTGCGGCGCTTTAGCTGCTATGTGCCAGTGGTTTGTGGGTGTGAATTCGCAAATTCCATCTTTGGGAGCAAGTGGTGCGATCGCCGGAATTTTAGGTGCGTACATTATCCGCTTTGCCCATGTCAGAGTTGTCACCTTAATTTTCTTAGGATTTTTCGTCACCACCATCAGAGTTCCTGCGCTAATAATCATCGGGCTTTTCTTTGTCCAGAATGTCATATCTGGTCTAGCCAGCCTGCAAGCAGCCGCCAACATGAGTGTAGAATCAGGCGGAGTTGCCTACTGGGCGCACATCGGCGGCTTTGTCTTCGGAGCGATTCTAGGTCCCTTGTTTGGGTTGTTTCGGCAAGATGAGTAGAGGAAAGGGG
>CAXTNZ010000076.1:0-26124 GCA_964245695.1 uncultured bacterium
CCCCCACTCTCGCACTCCTCCACTCCCCCTCCCAAAAGTGTGGATTACTCCTGAATAACCCCCACAACCCGACGGGAAAGCTGTTTTCGGTAAGAGAGATTTTGCCTCACCTGGAACAGTTTGCCTTGGTGGTAGTGGATGAAGCGTTTATGGATTTTGTGCCTCCTGATGAGGAGCAAAGCCTGATTTCCGTGATTCAGGAATATCCGAATTTAGTGGTGTTGCGATCACTCACTAAATTCTACAGTCTCCCTGGACTACGACTGGGATATGCGATCGCTCACCCCGACCGCTTGTCTAAATGGCAATTGTGGCGCGACCCCTGGCCCGTCAACACTTTAGCAGCCGCCGCAGCAGTCGCTGCACTCGGTGATAGAAAGTTTCAATCTTCAACCTGGGCATGGCTACCACCTGCACGAAACCAACTCTTTCAGGGTTTAGCGAAATTACCAGGGTTGCAACCCCTGCATAGTGCTGCTAACTTTTTACTGGTTGAGTCACAACAGTCTATTTCCCAATTGCAGCAACAATTACTCAAGGATTACCAGATTTTAATTCGTGATTGCCTTAGTTTTAAAGAACTGGGCGATCGCTACTTCCGAGTTGCTGTACGCTCAGAATCAGATAACCAGCGCTTACTAACAGGGCTTAAAGCATTAGTCTAGAGTCCATTAAAATATTGACCCTTGACTCCTGAACGGACACTTGGTTGCAGCAGGGAATGTCTACCCTAAAAGAAGCCGCCCTAAAAAAGGCATCTCAACCAGTGTCCTTCTCTTGACTAATGACTATTGACTAATTACTAATGACTATTGACTACGATGTCGTAATTATTGGCGGGAGTCTGGCTGGACGCTACGCAGCCCTTGCTGCAACCCATCTACACGCCACTGTTGCCCTAGTGGAACCGAAAGTAAACTATGGGTTTATTCATCACCACGCGCTAAGCGAAATTGGCAATCTCGCCCAGCGTCTGGGTGATGCGGCTGGTTTTGGTATTCATCTTTTATCAGCTGATACTGCATCGGACACTTACTTAAACCGGAAAGTATTCTCAGAAAAAAGCCAAATATCTGTGGAATGGCAAGAGGCGATGCTGTATGCTCACAGTGTCGTCTCAAATTTTCAAGAGCAAGATTCACTTGCCATCCTAGCCGCCCAAGGAATCGATGTCATCATTGGTAACGGTGAGTTTGTACCGGCGCCCCACCTTGCCTTTGCCGTTAATAACCGCCAGCTTCGCGCACGTACCTATTTGCTTGCTAGTGGTTCCCGTCCAGCAATTCCAGAGATTGAAGGATTACAAGCTACTGGCTTTTTTACCCTATCTGATATTTGGCAGACTCTGTACACGCGGGATAATCCCGCCCCAACATTACCGAAAAACTGGGTGATAATTGGCGGCGTTCCCCAAAGCATTGAAGTGGCGCAAACTTTGGCGCGGTTGGGTTGCAGCGTGACGCTGGTAGTCAAGCATCCCTATATTCTACCCAATCTTGACCCAGAGATAACCCAATTGCTTCAGGCGCAGTTGGAAGTCGATGGTGTACGCCTGCTGACGCAAACAACTGTAACTCAGGTGAGGCGAATTGATGACAAAAAGTGGATTCAAGCGGGAGATAAGGCGATTGAAACTGATGAAATTCTGGTAGCGATCGCACAGCAGCCGAATATTGAATCTTTAAATTTGGCAGCCGTAGGTGTCAAATGGCATCAGCATCGCCTGCTGGTGAATGACAAACTGCAAACAACTAACCGCCGCATTTACGCTTGTGGTGATGTTATTGGTGGCTATGACTTTGCCAACATTGCTAATTATGAAGCGAAAATCGCTCTGAAGAATGCACTATTTTTCTCAGTAAATAAAGTTAATTACCAATGCATCCCTTGGGCGCTATTTTCTCACCCGATGCTGGCGCAAGTTGGCTTGACGGAGAAGCAAGCCAAACGCCGATATAGCCAAGATGAGGTTTTAGTTTTGCGGCAGTATTTTAAAACAGTCACAGCAGCCCAACTTCGCGATGAAACCACGGGTATCTGTAAAATAATTGTCCTACGCAACGGGGAAATTTTGGGAGCTTCGTTACTTGGGGCAGAAGCAGGGGAGTTAGTTAATCTTATTGCTTTGGCTATATCGCAAAAAATTAAAGTCAACGCGATCGCAAATTTATCTTTCATCTATCCCAGTTTTTCAGAAATTCTCGAACAAACTGCAAGAGAGTGGAATCAGCAACGGCTAAATAGCAATATTGCTTTGCAAGACTTTCTCGAAGGCTTCTTCCACTTCCGGCGCAATTGGAATGTGTGAGTTATTTTTTATACCATTTTACTTGTAGGGTGTGTTAGGCGAAGCCGTAACGCACCATCGTGATTGAGTTCGGTGCGTTAGGAATAGCGCTAACACACCCGACAAAATTACTTGTTGAGATTGATGCAAAATCTCAGCTTGAAAATACTTTGGCACGACAAAAACAGAAAGTTTCAGGAATTTACCCGCTAAGTTTGTAGATATCTAATACAAACAACAGCTAATAAAATTATTTAGGCATGACTGGGATAAAATTTCAGTCAGCAAAAGAGATAATTACTAATTAGCACTTAAATAGGATAATTTCCAGCAATGCTAGCTCAACATCAAAAGGTAATGAAAGCCAAAAAAATCCACTTATACTTATCCGTCTTAGGTTTGTCTGTCTCAGTTGTTAGCGCTGGTATTAGCTTTTTTACTAGCCCCACTGCGGTTCAAGCACGCGAGGTAGTCACAAAACCAAGGATCGCCACAGTCAAAAGTATGACCAATGGCGATATTATGTGCTATGTCACGTTAGTAGATAACAAAGGAAAAGTGTACAAAGAGATGGGTGCATTTTTTGATATTTGTGCCAAAGAAAAAACTTTTTTAAACAAGAAAGTGCGCTTATCTTATCAAAAAGTCTCAGTTAACGATTGCCAAAGCGCTGAACCCTGCAAAAAAAGCCGACTAGAAACCCTAATCACGAAGATGCAATTAATTCGATAAAAGTCCCTGATTTAAAGCTATAGCAATTTTATCTGCATTCATTAGACTTATGAGCAAAAATCCTGATTTAGTCTTGATCCTTTGCGTCTTTGCGACTTGGCGTGAGGTAAAAAAATATTTATGCAATCTTGTCTATTGAAAAAGGCTTTTGAGAGTAGACATGAAGTGGCTTGCACTTCTGCTACGACTCCAGACGCAGAGAACACAGAGTAAGAGGTGCATAGATTTCACGCTCTTATACGCGGATTGCTATAATCAAATCACTTAGGTCGGTCATCGTTTCGCCGCAAGTTTCTTTCCGGCAATTTTGCACTACCAATACCTTGAAGAATACCACGACCAATTAAACCCAAACCCCGACCAATTACTTGAGTGAGAACGAAAACTACACCACTACCTACAAAAGATAATAGTGATTTTATCCGAGGCGCGATCGCGTCACGAAATTCTAATGCCAATGTCACTATTAGGGGAATTCCCGAAAGTTGAGCTAACTCTTGACCACGAGGTGCATAAATTGAAATTTTGGCGATACCGCGAGGTGTAAATACAAATAGTTCATAACGACTTTCAAAAATTTCCTGGGCTTCATTTACATAATTCCTCCAGCGATATTTCCAAGACAAGTCATTTCGGAAACGCTCAATTTCTCGCGTAGAAATAAATTGGCGATCATAAAAACTTTGCTTAATCTCTTCTAAATCTGCTAAAGAGTTTAGCAGCGGCTGCACCACACTATTTGCTACTTGAATTAGTAAATTCTCTAAAATCATTAAACATTGCTCTATCGCCGAGGCGCTACCCGCTGGGTAAGTGGCATTATCAATATATAAATCTGTTGGAAATAGTAGATAAGACAACAACTCTATTACTAAGGGAATTTTATTGAGAATTTCTGTTTCTACAACTTCACTAGCTTGCTGCAACAAACTAACAATTTGTAAATTTTGATTGCCTACTTGCACGATAGTAAACTTACCAAAAAAGTCTGTAGTTACTGCTTGCCATAAATCACGTAATATAATGTTTTTTAATTCATATAATTGATAATTTTCTATATTAGAGACACGCAGTTCATCCAACGCAGTAGCAAGTTTTTGTAGGATAAGATAAAGTAATTCCCGTTTTTTATCTTGACGAAAGATGTCAGTTTCCAGAGGTTCATCTGACAAGTTTTGTAAAGGTAATTGAAGTTTAGCAACGCAAGATGAAAACAAAGTCGCTTGCAGCGCTCTTGGGCTAAGTAGAGATGGGGAATTTAGCTTCTTTGGTTCTGTGATAACAGCACTACTAAGCAAGGAATTTGTTGGCGGTGATAGATGAGCAGACGTAAGCGATGTCTGACTACAACCCTCGTCTTGAAGGCATTGGTCGTATCGCCTTTCGGGTGTTACAGCCAACAGCCGATTGAGGAGCCAACCAGCCATCAACAATTCTCGTCGCTGCCCAGCCAAAATTGCCCGATCCAGTAGTGGCAAGCCGGGGAGTTGCAATTTTGCCGTTACTTCCGCCAGATTAGCCTTAATATTATCAATTCCTGACAAACGTAAATTATTCCGCAGCCTAGCAAAAGGAAGACGTGAGGACTTAGGAGTTATTTTTCCCCCACTCCTCTTCTTGATCCCAATAGCAACCACCAGATGCCACCTCTTGCATGGCAACGACTAACTCAGAAACAGATGTGCCTTTGGGGCAGTAGCCATCTACACCAGCAGCCCTGGCTGCCAACAGCAGCCCTGGTTCCTGAACAGAACTGAGAAGTAAAACTGGTAAATTGGGGTACTGAGCCTTGAGTTGGCGACATAGCTGTAAACTTAGCTGCTGGCTCTCAGTGGAACGACTGTTACCTAATTCCAAGACAACCAAATTTACTGAGTTTGCATCTTTTTTGGCGAGTTCTGCTAATATCTGCAAGGCTAAGGTATCTGTTTGCGCCTCGGATGTAACTTGCAAGTTAGGTATTTGTTCCAAAGCTACCCGCAGTCCTAGCCGAAAGATGGGGTCTTGGTCAATTAATATTAATTTCAGAGGGCGATCGCTCATAGTGCGCTCAAAATTACAGATGCTATTTTTCGCCTGCCAGAAAACAGCTTTGATACTTAGCTTAATTCCCTAGGAAGAACATTTTCTATATGTTCAAACAAAAAAAAGCCAGTGCAGTTTCGATCCGCCTGTTTGTTTTGCTGGTTTCGAGACGACACAAAGGGCACAACCCCTGACCAGAGCGCGTCGCTTATACTGTAAATTTATTTATGGGGATTGTAATGAGTAAATTTTTTATTTTTAATTTTTAATTTTTCATTCCCCCATAGGATAGGGGGTTGATTGCTCACTCTTGACTCTGGGCTTCAGTACTGTTCTGGCGATAGCCATAAAAGTTAATACTGTATTCAGTAATTCGCACTCCTGTTTGTTCTTCAACTTGGCGGATAAAATCCTCTGGCAATTCGAGATGAACATCCAGAATTTGATTTGTATCTATGCAGTTGACATGACTGTGGGAATCACTGATGTTACCGTATAAACGTCCATCGCAGCGTTCGATACACTCAATGATACCCTGAGTGGATAAAGCTTCTAAATTTTGATATACAGAGGTATGTCCGATCTCTTTGCCTTGCACGTTTAAGCGATCGTAAATCTCTCTGGCGGAAAGATGCTCTTTTGCTTGCCACAGTAGTTCCAAAATAAAGCGACGCTGGCGGCTGACACGCATACCCAGTGTTTGGCATCTGTCAATAGCATCTTCTAGAGAACGAATTGGTTTTGTAGATATCGCTTCTTTTTGCATATTTAAATTTGTTAACTTTTCGGGTGATTTTCCCATTTCAATCTTTATTGATTATTTTATGTATGCAACAATTTTACACATCGCCCTTATGCCTCTAACTGTGTTCTTGCTGTTGATTGTTGCAGAAATCACAGGCAGGAGCGATGAGTTTTGCGGCTTATTGACGATTACCTTGTCACACTCTCATCTAAAACAAACTCATTACAACTTTAGCTTAAAATTAATGCCCATGTCCACTTGAAGGCAGGTGTTTTGCCTGCCAAAGTAGGTTGTTCAAGATGAACTGCCTGATAAATCCTGTAGTAGATGTTCCCCTAGAAGACGAGTAATCATCGCGGTTGGTGGAAGTAACACCGAGTTTGACAAAAATACGCCGCCAGTGAGTGGCGACAGTCCCAGGGCTAATGTGAAGGCGAATATTCCGCGCCGTCTTACCAAGTGATGTCAAATTGAGCCTGAAGCAATGGCGTGAATGGCAAGGCGATAAATCGATTACTCAACGTTTTGCCGTAACAATCCGCGTTCTTTGAGTATTGCTAGAAAAGCCAGAGAATTCTTTTCATAGCACCTCGAAGCAAAAAAGGTACTGTCATTTACACTGAAATTTTATATGAAAGAACCATAAAGTCCGGTGAATTCACGGATTAACATTCGGTGGGGAAAATTCACATAATTACTGGCAAACAAGTCCGGACTGAAAATTAAATTGGTAGTTATCACACAACGTACAAGCTAGATCCACTTCAAGATCAGTATTTGCGGAGAAATTTCCATTGAGCAGGTGATTCAATCAAACAAGAATTGCAAAGGACAGAATATGCAAAGCAACGGAAGCAGCAACGGCAATAATATGTTGTTTGGGACAACACAACCCCAAAGCGAAGGCGGCAAGATGCCATCCTTAGGCATGGACTCGCCACATATTCAACGGGAGATGCCTCACGCTGACATGAACGCCAGTGATTCTCCTAGCCTGCAAAAAGTGCTGGTAGAGATGCGAGTGCCCAAGACTCAAGGAGTATTAGGCGCTACACGGATAGCTACTAGTATGAACGTTACCAGCTTTCAATTGGATACCAGCTATGAGCCAGTACCAGTCAGCGCGAGTGGGGATACAGCAAGTCTTCTCGCTAGCAACGAAGAAACTGTAATCGTGCGCGGGGTGGTTGAGGAAAGCAGAATCCAGGAATTGTCAGCACAAGCCAACGTGGTTAAGGTGTATAAAGACACACCTATTGCCCCCTTTAATAGTGCGTTGTTGGAGAAAACAGAAAAGGATTTAGTGATGCCAATGGATGGGACTGGCAGTTGTCCCATCGGCACATGTGACTGTTCTCCAACAACGCCAAAGGGAGCGATCGCTGACGTAGCAACTTACTTCGGTGTTGATAAAATCTGGGCAGCTGGCTTTAAAGGTCAGGGCATCGTCGTTGGTGTCGTGGATGGTGGGATCACCGCCGAAGGTCGCTACGTCGGTGCATTTGAAACTATTCGCAAGATTCCCAACGTTATCGGCGGACCGGCAGAGAACTGGGGGACAACAGCACGCGCTTGGAGCGAACATGGCAATATGTGCGCCACCGATGTGTTAGGCATGGCTCCCGAAGCTAAACTTTACGATTGTCGCATTTCTGATGGCGGTGCCGTATCCACCGCCTTAAAAGTATACGACTGGGCAATCAACCAGCACAAAACCGACGGTACACCCCACATCCTCACCAACAGTTGGGGAATTTATCAAAAAAGCTGGGATGAGTTTTATGCCACAAATCCCGACCATCCCTTCAGCCGCAAGGTAGTAGAAGCAATCAACGAAGGAATTCTGGTGTTGTTTGCTGCTGGTAACTGTGGTGCAAGCTGTCCTGCTGACAGATGTGGTACCGATACTGGACCTGGCAAAAGCATCTGGGGGGCAAACGGGCATCCGTTAGTAATGACGGTGGGTGCAGTCAACAAAGATGAGCAGTTTGTTGGCTATAGCAGCCAAGGACCAGCGGCGTTAGATTCCAACAAACCAGACTTTTGTTCAGTTACCCATTTCCGAGGTTACTCTGGCAGCGATAACGGCACTTCTGCCGCAACACCCATAGCTGCGGGTGTAGTCGCTTTGCTCAAATGTGCCAAACCTTCCCTCACTCAAGAGGAAGCGAAAAATGCCCTCAAGAGTACCGCTAAGAATATCGGCGAACCTGGTTGGGACCCTCATTCCGGTGCTGGCATTATTCAGCCAAAAGCTGCCTTTGACCTGCTGCAACCACAGCAACCGCGCTGGTCTGACTGGCAGAAATTGGACGGTAACTGTTTTTCTGCGCCGGCGGTTGCAAAGGGAGAAAAGCGCCTTGACACCTTTGTTATCGGTGGGGACAGCGCCGTTTACCAGAAATCCTGGGATGGTACTTGGAGCGACTGGACAAGCTTGGGCGGCTTCAGCTTATCTGCGCCTGCGGCTGTGGCTTCGGCTCCAAACCGCATCGATACATTTATTATTGGTCAACAGCGCCAGTTGCTTCGCAAGTTCTGGGATGGCTCTAAATCAAGTGAGTGGGAAGATTTGGGCGGCTTCTGCAAGCAGGGTGTAGCTGTTTCCTCCACAGGAGCTAACAGGCTGGATGTGTTTGCAGTTGGCGCTGACAACGCCATGTATCACAAATCGTGGGACGGTTCTGTTTGGAGTGCGTGGGAAAGTTTGGGCGGCTTGTGTTTGTCTGCGCCTGCGGCTGTTTCCACACAAGCAAACCGCATCGAGTTGTTTGTTAGAGGTGCTGACCATGCTATATACCGCAAGTCTTGGGATGGCACAACTTGGAGCAGCAATTGGGAAAGCTTGGGTGGCTTATGGCTGTACTCTCCCGCCGTTACTTCTTGGGGAGCTAACAGGCTGGATGTGTTTGCGGTTGGTAGTGATAACGCCATGTACCGTAAGTATTGGGAAGGCTCTACTTGGAGCGCTTGGGAGAACTTAGGCGGCTCGTGCATTTCTGGTGTTGGTGCTGTTTCTTCAGGACAAAACCGCATTGACACCTTCGTTGTTGGTGGTGATAACGCTTTGTATCGTAAGTCTTTCGGCTAATCCAGATCGTTTAAGGGTGCATAGGTAGATTATTTTCGTTGAGTTTTTGAGCATGTAAACCAATTGTAGTCAGCACGAAGAGTGCTGGAAATAAGCGTTTCAACGCTTACTACGAAATAAAGACGCGAGGAACATCGCGTCTTTATTTTTAATCGATGGGGTGTGGCTTTAATACCTGAAAGCTGCTACTGTGTATTCTCGATCCTAATGTTGAACAGAACTGGCTGCTCTTGTCAATGACGATCGCGATCGCACTCAATACTGACTGCATTAACAATCTGGATCTCTCGCCTGCGTCCACGGTGATTGAACAACTGCTGCAAGAGAAAGCAATTGCATCTCACGAACAGCAGCTCCACTTTGATATCAACTATTCTCAGGAACCTGGCGATCCACGGGAACTCTCAGAAATTCCAGAGGTGCGCTTGTGGTTTCTCCGTCTGGATGCACGCTATCCTTGGTTGCCATTTTTACTAGATTGGAAAGCTGGGGAATTTGTCCGTTACGCCGCTATGCTCGTACCGCACTCGTTTAGTGCTAAAGAAGGCATTCAGTACAATCCCGAAGCCTTAGAAATCTTTTTGATGCACAGAATCTTTATTTTAAGCGATTGGCTAAAACAGCAGAATATCCCCAGTCAATCTCGCCTCAAGTCGATGGCTCAACTGCTGGGTTATGACTTGGATGATGCCCTATTTGAGATGTTTTGAAAAGGTAATGGGGAATGGGGATCACCACTTCCCACTTTCTGACAATTACCGATTACCAAATTTGATATTATTTAATGCGGTATATAACGCTTAATGCGCTATTGAAAGCATATTCAACTGCTTTTGATTTACTTGGTAAAGCTTCTTGCCAAATTCGATAATCGTTAGAGTCAATAATTATATTCACTATTTCCTCAATCCTTATTTTCTTAAGTACGTCGTATTGTTTTATTTCAAAATCTTTGACTGATCCATTTGTTTTTAAAACTTCCTGTGCAGCTTGAATAAATTTATCTAAAACTGTTTTCCGGTATATTTTACCGGCATCTTCTGTAAAGACAGATGAGGATTTTAAAGCGTTAAATTCTTCTACAAGCAGATTAGCAATTTTTCTTTTTTCTGAAGTATTCCAATCTAAAGGAAGTTGAACATCCAGATATTCACATTGATTATATTTATAGTTGAGATAATCGTTAATATCTTCAGCTATGTGAACCAGTTTTCTACCAGCTAATAATTCCTTTAGCAAATTTGTGCTTGTATCCAGAGATAAGTCACGGAATACTTTTTCTTCAATCTGCGAACATTCATACACAAGATAAGTCCAAATTCCCTGGTTAGCTTCATCAGGCATTGCAGCCTGGTAAAAAGTAATTGTTCCGTCTTCTTTACACTCGAAATATGCACTTTTGACATTTTCATACATGGGTAAATGCTTACTTGGTGAGGATCTCATAATTTTTCGGAAAATGCCAGTTATATGATGAGTCTGGCTGTCTACTTGGATATAACGTTTTCCACTGCTACTGAAGCCATGTAACCAAATCGTCATTTTCTTTTCCTTTTGTATACTTCATTACATTGTTTGTTGATGCACTAGCCTAACAGCGGCAGGGAAGTTAAGGAACACAAAATATGGCGCGTTAGATCCACCCATAAACTAATCACACCAGGTAGTATCGGCAATAAATGTTTGCTAGAGAGCCAAAAATCCTCAGTCTTGTTTACTGAGTTTGCCAATCTTTGTTCTAACTGAAATATCTAGTTTAGGTTAATTCGTTTTGTAAAAAACCTCATACTTGCTGTTTAATCGAAAAGTCTCTCATTTGCTGCTATTTTTTTTATTGGTAATTTAGTTAAAAATTGACAGTTTACAGTCAACCTTTAACGGCGGGTATTCCTTATTGGCTATTTCTCAGGTTCAACAACTACGTTAAATGCACACTATCTTAGAATGCCAAAGATATTGTTCCCACAAATATATCGAAAATAACAATTTGCTAAAAATTATATTTTTTAGCAAATCTTTTTCAATTAAGTTTTGGTTAATTTTTGTTAATTAAAATCCGCTGGCAAATATAAAATTAAGACAAAGTGTGACTACCAATACTTGAGAACTAGGTGTTAACGATTATTAATAATTTATTTTTATTTTTTCATTTCCGAATAAATATAGCCGATTTCAGTAGGGGCACACCACAGAATAGCCCCTACCTATGTACAAAAATGCTCACAAGAACCGCTATATTTGCTGCCAAATCTATTCAAAGACTGCAACTAAATCTTTGGCAATGTAATCAGATTTTGTGTGGTGCTAGTACTAGCACCACACAAAGATATGTAGCAAAATTGCCACATATCCAGCATTATGCGCCATGCCGATTATTGGTTGCTTGATTCCCCAGTATTAAAGTTGCGGCTGAGTCCAAATGATGTTTCCCAGCCGCTGCTATGAATATCTTGATGTTGGGCTTGCGCCTGGTTGATTATCAGCAGGACTTACGCACGAATCATGTCAGAAACCCAGTTTCTTTGTTAGTGCTTGATTTTTGCACGCCCTAGCCACCCCAAATTTTTTCCAAAACTGCTTTGGGTGAAATATCAGCCATTCTACCCGTGGGGGATGTGATCGCCAGGAATTTATCTGTTTTGGGTAACAACTTCCCTGGCTGTGTGGAACCAAATAGCGCAATAGTATAGGTTTGTACTGCTACACTCAGGTGCATCGGCGCACCGTCGGTACACAACATCAAATTTGCCCCACCAATCATTGCGGCTAACTTGCCGATGTCATCTGGAGAACTTATTTTAATGTCTGTAGAGGACTCGACAAGCGATGTCACTAACTCATCATCTGCTTGTTTGACTACCACCACAGGCATATCTGGTTGCTTAGTGCGGAAATCTTCAATAATTTCCTGCCAATTTTCCACGGGATAGACTTCATCCAAATTGTTAGGTTGAGCTAACTGATTAGAACCGCCGTGAATCAAGATGTACCCGGTTTCATGCACTCCTAAACGCTTTTGTTCTTTTTCTGCCCACTCAATATCAGATTTTGGCAGATTGACCGCTAAATCCGGGCAAGAAGATTTAATGCCTAAGCCTTTGAGTAGGTCATGATACATAGCAGCCGCATACTGCGATTGTTTGCGGGGCACAGGGTTGGTGAGAAAAACAGATCCTTTGCCTTGGTAGCCAACTCGTGTGGAGATTCCCGTCAACCAGAGTAAAAGATTAAGCAACCAGCTTTGCCCTGTGACAATGGCGACATCGTACTCGCGATCGCGAATCATACCCACCAGGTTGCCCCAATCTGCTAGACTATTGCGGTCTTGAAAATCAAACGTCAGTACGTCCTTTACTGACTTGCTCACCCGGTAGGCAGCTTTTGAGCGGGGTTCGGTAACGACATCTATCTGAGCGTCAGGTAATGAGCGCTTCAGGTCATCTAGAGTCGGAAAGAAGAGAATTTGCTCGCCAATTCCGCCAGGGACAAGGGCTACTATTCGCATAAGATTTATTTACGCTTACTCGCTACTTATTTTAGGAGAATATAGGTATTGGTGATTAGGGATCAGTGATTGGCGATTGGGAAGATTCTTGTCCCAGTCCAACCTCAAGAGCGTCCAAGCATCCCCATTAAGATTGAGGAAAACTGTGTATTTACTAATTCCAGCTGCGGGAATGGGAAGAAGAATGGGGAGCGATCGCAATAAACTCCTGCTAAAAGTGCGATCGCAACCAATTATTAGTTGGACTCTCAAAGCCGCTGAAGCCGCAAGTAAAATCAGTTGGATAGGGATTATTTCTCAACCCACTGACTGGCAAGACTTCAAGGCAATTCTCCAAAAAGAAAAATTAACTAAACCTGTGGAATTGATCAAAGGCGGCTCCACACGCCAAGAATCTGTTTACAATGGCTTGCTGGCACTCCCAGCCGCCGCCGAGCAAGTGTTGATTCACGATGGAGCCAGATGCCTTGCCACACCGGATTTATTTAATGCTTGTGCAGAAGCCATACGCCATCATTCTGGTTTGATAGCTGCCGTACCTGTCAAGGATACTATCAAAGTTGTCGATGAAAATGGCATAATTCAAAGTACTCCTGACCGACGGCAACTGTGGGCAGCGCAAACTCCCCAAGGATTTGATGTCAAGTTGTTGAAACAATGCCACGCTGAAGGTGTACGTCAGGGTTGGGAAGTAACTGACGATGCGGCTTTGTTTGAAAAGTGCGGCAAACAAGTGCGAATTGTCGAAGGAGAGGAAACGAATTTGAAGGTGACTACTCCACAAGATTTAGCGATCGCCGAATTTATCCTCAGAGATAGAGAAGCTAGTAGGGGCGGGGAAACCCCGCCCACAGACGAGTAGCAAATTGATTTCCCCATCACCATAAAAATTGACCTTGGCTGTAATTAATGATATAATCCCACACACCCACGAGTCGGTCATTGGTAATTAATGACTAATGACTAATGACCCTGACGGGTGACGCTCCTGCGTCGCTACCGCTTCCGCTTTGCGGACGCTTACGCGAACGCTAGCGCCAGTCGCTCATGGGGGAAACCCCCTGTTCTGCGCGCTGGCTCACTAATGACTAATGATTAATGATTACAGCCACAGCGACCAAGATAGAAGCAATTCTCTATTTAAAGGGTAAGCCCCTGTCGCTCGGCGAAATCGCCGAGTATGCCGCGTGCGATCGCGCCACTGTTGAGGAAGGCATAATTGAATTAATCGACAACTATGCCCACCGAGATAGCGCCCTAGAAGTTGTAGAAACCCCAGCAGGTTACTGTCTGCAACTGCGGTCTGATTTTCATGAATTAGTGCAAATTTTGATACCAGTGGAACTGGGCTTGGGTGCATTGCGGACTTTGGCAGCGATCGCTCTCAATAGCCCCGTACTCCAAAGCGACTTAATTAACCTGCGCGGTTCTGGAGTATATCAACACGTTCCCGAACTAGTCGAACTTGGTTTTGTCCGCAAACGCCGAGACAATGATTCTCGGTCTTATTCGCTACAAGTAACACCAAAATTTCATCAATATTTCCAAATTGAGCAACTCCCCCAACCATTCGACCGCAGCCAAGAGGAACGACAACTAGAACTAGACCTGAAAACCGAACCAGAGTCAGAACCAGAACCAAAATAAGTTGCGTTGAGTTATATGTCCGACTATACGCCAAGTAGAAAAGCCAACAATTTCACCCCTACGGCTGATGTAGAGGCGCTCAAGGGCTTCCTGTGGGTAAGTTCCAGCCTAATACCTGTGGGGAATGCATTACCTTTGCTGTATGGTTTAGAGTAGAATTAGCAACTCAGCTAGCAAAACTGCCAATGGTGTTTAATCCTGACTTTTTAAACGACAACTCCGAGGAACACCCGAATCAGCTTCTTTCCGAGAATTCTGAGGAATACCCCAATCAGTTACTCAAATATTTACAGCACCAGTCTCCTGAAGTTTTAGCCCGTGTCGCCCAATCGGTTAGCCCCGAAATTAAACAAATCATTTCCCAAAACGTTCAAGGGTTAGTGGGAATGCTCCCTGCGGAAAGCTTCAACGTGCAAATCACAACAGATCGGGAGAATTTAGCTGGTATTTTAGCATCGGCGATGATGACGGGGTATTTTCTGCGCCAGATGGAACAGCGGATGCAGTTAGATCATTTGAGTAACAGTCAATAGTCAGTGGTTAGTGAGTAAAACAAGAATAAACAACGCTCCCACCGACAATTGACTAATGATTATTTGTCAGGATAAGTCCCTGACACTACTTTGAATGTTTGAATTTTCCCGTTGCGGTTGACCTCTATTTCCAGAATGTCTCCTACAGAGCTGGACTCTACCAGCTTTTGTACTTGAGCAGCTGTTTTGACTGGTCTACGGTTAACTTTTAGAATTAAGTCTCCAGCAAGCAGTCCTCCCTTTTGTGCAGGTGATTTTTCTAGGACTCCCTTAACGACAAGACCAGTGTCTTGCTTGATATTCAGGTTATTTTCTTGATTAATCTGCTGTTTTTTGTTGGGAGAAAGGTCTACCATTTCAATCCCCAAAAAAGGATGTTCCGCGCGCCCTTTGGTAAACAGTTCCGACGCAATGCGGGCGGCTGTTTCGATAGGGATGGCAAAACCGAGTCCTTGAGCGTCGGCGCGGATGGCGGTGTTAATCCCAATCACGTCGCCTTGAGCATTTAATAAAGGTCCGCCGGAGTTACCAGGGTTAATAGCCGCATCGGTTTGAATAAAGCTGACGCGCTTATCTGGGATACCGACTTGAACGCTGGTGCGATCGGTAGCGCTGATGATACCAATAGTCACAGTATTATCTAAACCGAGAGGATTGCCAATAGCGATCGCCCACTGACCTGGAATCAAATTTTGCGAATTGCCCAGCTTGACTGTTGGCAATTTATCGGCATTAATTTTTACTACTGCTACATCTGTCACCGGATCGACTCCTGACACCTTACCCTCAAAAGTCCGACCATCCTTGAGGGTGACTAGTACTGTATCTGTATCTGCTACCACATGAGCGTTAGTTAGCAATTCTCCATTTTGAGTCAAAATAAATCCAGACCCTGTACCGCGCTCAATCCGCTCTTGAGGAACTGGTTGCTCATTTTCTCCGAAGAATCGACGCACTAGGGGATTTTTTAAAGCGTCAGAAATTGGATTAGCGACTTTTCGGGTGGCATTAATTCTGACCACCGCTGGACCCGTTTTTTGCACAGCAGTGGCAATAAAATTTACATTGTCGCCACCAGTAGCACCAATCACTCCTCCAACAGGATTAGGAGCTACGACTTGTGGAGGCAAACCCACTGTCACAGCTTTTAGATCTTGAAACGGGCGACTTTGTGGCAGGATAAAGCGACCGCATAACAACCCTGCACCGCCGCCGATAGCCAATAAGGACAGATAAAGGGCTAGTTTCTTTAGGGATAACTTCATAATTTTTACGTTCAAGCACAGCAATGCAGATGCTAATTTATAAGTTTAGTCAAGCTATGGGCTAGTTAACAGATGCTTAACACCCCAATTTGACAGCGAGGGCAATAAAAGCTGAGATTTTGGATTTTGGATTAGGTATTGTTAGTTGGAGCGTTGTTGCTTATGAGTTGGGGATGGAGAAATGAAATTTCTAATTCCCAGTCCAAGCGTCCCCAGTAAAGAGTCCCCAGTCCCCCTTCACTTGTACACATGACTTTTTCCTATCGTCTACTGTTTCTGTGTTCCGTAATTGGCTTCTTGGGGCTAGTGTCCACAATCCCGAACTCAAAAAGCGCTAAGGCTTCTGTTCCAGGTTGCCCTACTCCAGCCCTTGAACGTTTCCAACGACATAAAATTGCTTCTGGTGAAACTTTAGACAGCATAGCCCAGCGCTACAATCTTTTGCCAGCAACTATTACCGGCATGAATCCAGATTTGCGGAACCGTAGAGTTGTCGTTGGCAGCGAAATTCTAATTGCGCCCTACGATGGAATTGTTGTCGAAGTGCCTCGCGGACAAACTTGGCGAGAAGTAGCAGCAAAATACAAAATTCGTGCTGATGCGCTGTTTGAGGTGAATGGCTGTGAAAAAGACCCCAGAATCGTGTTTGTTCCCCAGGGGAATTCGTCGCGCAATCGTCCTATAACTGAGTCCACCACGCCTAATACTACTCCGATTAAGCTGGCTGGGTATCCTTTGTCAGAAGTCGCCACTGTAGCGTTACCTTATGGCTGGCAGATTAATCCTTCTACAAGTGAAGTTTTCTTTCACAGCGGTGTAGATTTGTTAGCAGCAACAAAAACTCCAGTTACCGCGATCGCTCCTGGAACCGTAGTCTTTGCTGGTAATCAAGGCACTTATGGCAACTTGGTAATAATTAATCACGCGGGCAAATTACAAAGCCGCTATGCCCATCTTGAAAATATCAAAGTCGCTGTCGGTCAGCAAGTGAAACCGGGAGACGAAGTGGGAACTGTTGGCACTACTGGAAAACCTACTTCCCGTCAACCTCATTTACATTTTGAAGTACGTTCCAGTTCAGACTTAGGTTGGGTTGCACAAGATCCAAATCAGTATTTGAAGAAATGACGGTTTTTAAACGCAGAGGGGAGGCAGCGCGTTGCGGAGCCAGTTGCGTGCGGAGGTTCCCGACCTTGAGCAACAGCCGCGTTGGGGTTCCCCCCGTTGTAGCGACTGCCGTCGCGCAAAGGTAAACGCAAAGGGACACAGAGATTTCCTCCGCTACAAGCTGGCGTTAAAAAAAGCTGATTGCTTCCGTAGATTTAACTATATGCATTCCCGCCGCTGCAAACTTGGCAAATGCCGCATCTGCCTGTTCTGTATAATCGACCACACCGACAACGACGACAGGGGAAGTGCAATCTTCTAACACATAGACTTTTTTGGCAAGGTTGGGGTTTAGCTGTTGAATTTCTGTTAACAAATCGTCAATTGTCCAAGCGACGCAGTGACTTTTAGCTTGTCCGGCGATGATGATAACATCAAAGTCTAAAAGTTGTTGAATTAAGCGTGTATTCTTTTGAGCGATCGCGCGTTTATCAATACCTTCCAAAACCTCTGGACGCAGCACTGAATAATTTTCTGTTAAAGGATTGTTACCTTTTATTTCAAATTGCGTCTGACTGTTACGAGCAATGCAGTGGAAAAATATCGCTTCTTCTACAGATGAAACTAAAGCATGACCAATACCACCCAACATAGAATGATAAAACCAAACTGTCAGGGGATATTTGCCATCTTGAGTTAGTTGTTTAACGTAGTGGTAGGCATATTTCTCTAAAAATTCATAATCGTATCCTAGACTGAAAGCAACTGCTGGGTTAACTTTCCAAATACCTTGGTCGATGTCTGCTGGGGTAATGCTAGTAGCTGCTGGGGTGGGGTGTTCATCAGCGGCGTTTACCCAAAAAATGGGATGGAAAATTTGCATTGCTGTGTGGGTGTCCATCGTGGGTGCTATTGTCGTAATCACGCCCAAGTTGCGATAGATAAATTCACACAGTCGCTGATTATCATTTACCGCCCCAGTTCCGGATTTTCCCCCGACAAATAATTCAAAATTCGGAATGCAAAAGGTATTTTGCACATCAATTAAAAGTAGACAAATGCGGGTTTTGTCTTCAGATGCTGGTTTGATGTCGTGTTGTTTAGCCCATGCTTGTGCTTCTAGGGCGCGTTGTTGATAAGGTACACGCCATACTTCGCCCACCTTATCGCGGTTAAAGTGTGGGGGAATAGAGAGTAGGGTTGTTAAGTGGGTGTTCATCATTAAATCTATAACTTCCGGTCTAGGAGCCGTCAGATAGACTACTATACGCTACACTGTTCGCTTTGGTTCAAGAACACTGTGGTCATGTAGCGTTAGGCTACTTATCCTACTCCCTTCCCAGTATAAGATTTCCCATTTTCTCTCCCCCTGCTCCCGAAGCTGCCATAATGGGTAATTTTTGGGTGGAAAGGGAGTATGTTACCGTCATTGGCAGAACTTCCATATCGGCAATCTTCAGCCTGCTGGAAAATCTAACTTACATACCCTATGGGTTCATCTTTTTAGCATTACTTCTGTACTTACTCAGCTTCCGCTTAAAGAAGAACTTATACGCGCGTTGCCTTCAAAAGTAGTATTTAGGATTGGAGTAAAAGGTATTTGTAAGTTTCTTTCCCCTTTCTCCTTTCCCCTTTCCCCGGTCTTGATTACTATCTTTGACCGCAACTCGGTATTAGTAGATGAATATAAATAAATTCATTTGAACAGTTTGTCTACTGTCTGCTCTGTTGATTATCCGCTTTACTGCCTGAGATATTTAAGTTGTGGATAGCCAAGGGGCAGCAAAAAAATATTTCAAATTTTCTGACTGTACAAATGTTAAGTATGCAGACACCATATCTGGAGTCAGCAGTTCAAGCATTAATCTGTTTTCAACCCAGAATTCCATGACTTCAAACGCATCAGCACGATTGCAACGGAGTACACGCCAATCTTCACGAATACCAATTCGCTCAATCTCTTCCTGGCTTACAGGTACAGAGATTGCTACATGACTATATGTAAATTTAGAAGAGATAGCAGCACAAATACTTGCTCATCATCTCCTTCACCAGGCAGTATCTCAGTACCTAAAGGATAAACTTCAATTGCTGTACCATATTTGTCGAAAGGTAAAACTACATAGCCACCTGGATGAGGAGGAAACGGTGCAGTCTGCCCATTCAAGATTTCAGCTAGAACTTGTGTAACGTATTGTGGATTTTTAGCAGAAATAGAAATGTGATGAATCATTTATAAATCCTATTGGAGTACCTCTTTAAAACAAAAAAACTGATGACAAATTCTGTATTGTTTACATACAGAAATGAATTCAAAAACCTTTTTGTTTGTCTAAAAGCTGGCACAAATAATTATTTAATATTTATTTTAAATTTGTATCCGTAATCTAAGCAAATTTTGATTCTTTTTCCCCATAAAAAGTACATGGTTATTTTAAATACAAAAAATATGAAAATAATTGGATTTGCTTCAAACCCTTTCTTAGAGGAATAGTATAAATTTTGGCAGTAATGTCCTGCAAATTATCTCCTCAAATCAGTCGATGCCTATAAAAAGGCTTGATGCTTAGTTTTGCTTCACCTTTTATGGACTGACAGCAAATTTACTGTTGAGCATAAAGTAATTTTCAAACACTTAAACTAAGTTTGATTGCTTAAATGTCATAAAAGCGTAACATTTATATTGACACAATAACCTTCTTCACTGACTGGCAAAAGTGGTGAAAACCTACATATACCAAATTACCTATCTAATTATTGATACGAAAATAGGCATTATTCTAAAGTGATAAATGTCTCACCGAAAAAATATCATTCTAATTACAGATTGTAAAGAAAACTTGTCTATGTACTTATATCCTCAAAACTTTTTAATGTTTCTCTCCTTGCATCTAACTAATCGCCAGTAAACTACCTCTAAACCAAAACAGCTTTCACTACAGTTGTGAGGAATTGAATGAATTACAGGAATTGCAGGCGGGGAGATAAATTAATTGGCGATCGCGCGATCGCATTTATAAATCAACATTTATCACTCAGTAAGAAGCGATACCTTACGGCAAGCCCTGACGCTCGTTCGCGAAGCGTCTCCCCTTGGGAGAAGACTCGCTACCGCTTCCGCTCTGCGGAAGCGGTAGCGAACGCTATCGGCTTGGTGCAGTCGCTCATGGGGGAAACCACGCCAGTCCCCTCAACGCTCGTGACCTCCGCACGGGGCTGGCTCCCCTTAGAGAAGCGCCTCTCTATGAGGGAGAAGACCGCGCTGCTTCACTGCTACGCGTTTACGCTTCTCAAGCAATACACATTTGAGTAGCATTTTTTTATCTCTGAGGAAAACCCACCAATCTCTCTTTCTTTCCCTCTATCTTTGCCTCTCCCCACTTTTTTGCAACCTCATCGTCCAAAATCGTCATTCCTGTGGCAATCTGGGAAACGGAGCATTTTCAAATCCAATATTTTCGCTACAGCAAATTTACTTAAGCGGTTATGCAAACTCTGCCGAGCCTTAATACTTCAAATACTGCATCTAGTCAAGCCACTTTTGACACAACTATAAAGCGGCGCAAAACCCGCCCTGTGAAAGTTGGCAATGTCACCATTGGCGGCGGCTTCCCCGTAGTGGTGCAGTCGATGATTAATGAAGACACCCTTGATATCGACGGTTCCGTAGCAGCAATTCGTCGTCTGCACGAAATTGGCTGCGAAATTGTTCGAGTCACAGTGCCAAGTATGGCTCATGCTAAAGCTTTAGCAGAAATTAAACAAAAGTTAATTAAAACTTACCAAGACGTGCCCATCGTTGCTGATGTGCATCACAACGGCATGAAAATTGCCTTGGAAGTCGCCAAGCACATAGAAAAAGTGCGGATTAATCCTGGTTTATATGTGTTTGAAAAGCCAAATGCCAACAGAAGCGAATTCACCAAAACAGAATTTGACGAAATCGGGGAAAAAGTCCGCGAAACTTTAGAACCTCTGGTGGTTTCTTTGCGCGATCAAGGTAAATCAATGCGAATCGGCGTTAATCACGGTTCCCTTGCTGAAAGGATGCTGTTTACCTACGGCGATACCCCAGAAGGAATGGTAGAATCTGCGCTGGAATTCATTCGCATCTGTGAATCTTTAGACTTCCACAACATTGTGATTTCTATGAAAGCTTCACGAGTGCCGGTGATGGTAGCTGCTTATCGCTTGATGGCAAAGCGCATGGATGAACTGGGTATGGATTATCCTTTGCATTTGGGCGTGACAGAAGCTGGTGATGGCGAATACGGGCGGATTAAATCCACTGCCGGTATTGCCACATTGCTAGCTGATGGCATTGGTGACACGATTCGAGTCTCTCTGACTGAAGCACCAGAAAAAGAAATTCCCGTCTGCTACAGCATTTTGCAAGCTTTAGGATTGCGAAAGACTATGGTGGAGTACGTCGCCTGTCCTTCCTGCGGACGTACTTTGTTTAACTTAGAAGAAGTGCTGCACAAAGTCCGGGAAGCAACCAAACACCTGACCGGACTAGACATAGCAGTTATGGGTTGCATTGTCAATGGTCCGGGAGAAATGGCGGATGCCGACTATGGTTACGTGGGCAAGACCCCTGGTTATATTTCTCTTTATCGTGGGAGAGAAGAAATCAAAAAAGTACCAGAAGACAAAGGTGTAGAAGAGTTAATTAATTTGATTAAGGCAGACGAACGCTGGGTAGAACCGTAATAAATTAGGGACGCTTGGATTAGGGACGCTTGGATTAGGGAAAAAATACTATAGATACTCTTCCCAGTACCCAATCCCCAGTCCAAGCGTCCCCAATCGCCAGAAAAACCGGATTGCAAATCATTTTTATGAAAGAAGAATACATGCTTGGTCTTGACAGTGATACCCTGTGTTAGATTGAGCATACTGACTATATTTATTCACTCTGACACAGCTGTCATTATGGTGATTACAAGAAATGGACTTGTTTTGGGTGCTACGGCAGTAACACTAACTACAATTGCTGTTACTAGCCTTGGCGTTCACTCCCAAGGACAGGCTTTATTTAAAGAAAGTCCCAAGGAATTGGTAGACGAAGTTTGGCAAATTGTGCAACGCCAATATGTAGATGGTACTTTTAATAAATTAGATTGGCAGGCTGTTCGTCGTGAGTACTTGAGCAAGTCTTACACCAACAAGCAGGAAGCTTACAAGTCCATCCGGGAAATGCTGAAAAAGCTGGATGACCCCTACACCCGGTTTATGGACCCCCAGGAGTTCAAGAATATGCAAGTTGACACCTCTGGTGAACTGATAGGAATAGGCATCACAATCAGTCAGGATGAAAAAACGAAGCAGTTGGTTGTGATTGCCCCAATTGAGGATACACCCGCCTATAAGGCTGGGATTCTAGCAAAGGACGTGATCCTCAAAATTGACGGCAAGTCAACCAAGGGCATGGATACTAATCAAGCAGTATCCTTGATTCGCGGTGAAGCAAATACTACGGTTAGCCTGAGTATTCAGCGCAGCGGTCAACAAAAAGATTTTAAAATCAATCGCCAACGGATTGAAGTTCATCCGGTAAAGTATTCCCAAAAGCAAACTCCCGCAGGAAATACTGGCTACATTCGCCTGAACCAATTCAGCGCTAATGCTGCTAAGGAAATGCAAACCGCAATAAACGATTTAGAAACCAAAAAGGTTGCTGGCTATGTTCTGGATCTGCGCGGTAATCCAGGTGGCTTACTATTCGCCAGCGTGGACATTGCCCGGATGTTTATAAATAGCGGTACGATTGTCTCCACTATTCCTCGCCAGGGTGAGGCAGAACGGGAAGTAGCAAACGGACGCGCTTTGACGAATAAACCGGTGGTAGTGTTGGTGGATAAAGGTTCCGCCAGTGCTAGTGAAATTCTCTCAGGTGCATTGCAGGACAATAAACGCGCTGTTATAGTTGGTAGTCAAACCTTTGGTAAAGGTTTGGTGCAATCGGTGCGTCCCCTGGACGATGGTTCAGGACTGGCGGTGACGATCGCTAGATATCATACCCCCAGTGGCAAAGATATTAATAAGCATGGGATTGACCCAGATGTCAAGGTGGATTTGACTGATGCCCAAAAACAGGAGTTGTGGCTGCGTGAGCGTGATAAACTTGCTACACAAGCAGACCCGCAATTTGCCAAGGCAGTGGAAGTGTTAGGCAAAGAAATTGCTGGCAAAGGTGCCACAAGGGCAGGAACCAAATAAAAGTTAAAAATGACCTTCTTCATTTTTAATTTAGACGGGTTGGCATTTGCCTGAGCGAATTAGTCCAACGCGGCGGGCGATCGCTTCTCCTTGTGAAGTAAACGGTCCCCAAGTTTCCACAATCTCTGGATTATCGTCTTCGGTTACTTCTTGGCTGGGGACGATTTCGCAATTTCCGGCAGTTCGCTTGACAATATGCCAAGATTGTGGATTATTCATAGGTTATATAAAAGTTTTGTTTGTTACAGGAAAGATTTTACGGCATCCTGAAAGCATCTCCACAGTAGTAAACCAGATTGCTAGGATAAGCAGTAAGAATCCTGTTCTACACCACACACTTAACCAGCCTGCGATTGAAATCGCAGCCTAATAGCAAAAGTTCTCTTTAGAGAACTATAGAAAAATATTTAGTCCACTTTACATTTATGACCCGCTTGATGCAGCGAAACAGGAACGGGCGATCGCAGTAGTTGACCAATTAATTCATTTTTTATAAATTCCTAGTCCAATAAATTGGACTTTGGCTATTAGCCCGGAACTTAAAGTTCCGGGCGGGCGTAGATTGTAGATTAATCCAAAACTACTTACCGTTGCCGTTACCATTAGTAGTAACGATGCGTTCCGCAAGTTTTTCCGGCACTTCTTGGAGATGATCATAATTCCAGTGGAAGGAACCGACGCCTAAAGTAAGCGATCGCAACTCTACTATAAAGTCGTGCATTTCGGCTTGCGGCAAATAAGCTGAGATATTGTCCCATCCTTGCCAATCGTTTCTACCTTCATAGCCCAAAATTTGCCCTCGTTTACCACTTAAAAGTTGCAGCGCTTTCGAGGTAAATTCGCTGGGGGTTGTCACTTCCACATGCAGAATCGGTTCTAGCAAAGTGGGTTGTCCTTGAGGTATTCCCGTTTGCATTGCTAATCGGGCAGCTTGCTTAAAGGCTTGTTCGGAACTATCAACGTTGTGGTAAGAACCATTCGTCAAAGTTACCGCTACATCGACGACAGGGAAGCCCAAGGGACCGTGTGCTAAAAACTCGCGCACACCCATTTCTACCCCAGGAATGTATTGTTTGGGAACGACACCACCGACAATGCGATCGCTAAAATTAAAGCCTTCGCCCCGTGGTAAGGGTTTAATATCTAGAAAAACATCGCCAAACTGTCCGTGTCCACCGCTTTGGTGTTTGTAGCGTCCGTGAATTGAAGCTACAGGTTTGCGGATGGTTTCTTTGTAAGGAACTTGCGGCAAGTGAGTTGTCATTGGTAAATTATACTTACGGTGCAGTCTGTCTAAAGCGACTTGCAAATGTATTTCACCTTGTCCCCAAAGAATAACTTCGTGAGTATCGCCGTGTTGTTCCCAAGCAAGAGATGGATCTTCTTCTAACAGCTTGGCGATCGCACTGCTGAGTTTAACTTCATCGTTGCGCTTTTCTGGAGTAATTGCCAGAGCATAAACTGGTTCTAATTGTTCAGCTTTTGGTAATTCCTTCGACTGGTGTGTAGAAAGTGTATCCCCAGTTTTAATATTTTCTAAACGGCTTAAAGCGACTATTTCCCCAGCATCAGCTTCTTGAAGCGATCGCTGTTGTTGTCCCATAAGGCGATAAATTCCCCCAGCGCGAACGCCGTTGAGGAGAATACCATCAGTTAGTTTACCGCGCCAAACACGCACTAAAGAGAGTTTGCCACCTTGGGGAGTGTAATAGGTTTTCAGAACTTGCGCTATAGGAGTATCGCCTTTGCGGTCTTTTAAACGGCGTTCTGCGGTGGTTTCTGGTTCGGGTGCTTCTCGTAATAAAGCTTCTAATAAAGGTCGCACGCCATAATCAAGTTCGGCAATACCAAAGAAAACAGGTACAACTAAATCTGCACCTAATTCCAGTTTTAAATCGAGGAGAATTTCTTCTTGGGGAGGTTCGATGTCTTCTAAAAGTTCTTCGAGTAAATGATCGTCAAAATTTGCTAAGGCTTCGAGCATTTCTGCTCGTGCTATGTGTTCTTCTTCTTTAAGAGATTCGGGAAACGGGATAGGATCGGCAGGTGCGCCAGGATGATATTGATAAGCTTGTTCGGTTACTAAATCTATAAAGCCGGTTAGCTGTTCCCCTTGCATAATGGGATATTGGTGTGCTACGAGGGGACGGCTAGAAACAGCTTTGAGAGCGTGTAAAGTTTCTAAAACATGGATATTCGCCCGATCCATTTTGTTAACAAAGACGAGATGGGGAATTTCCCAATCGTCGAGGAATTTAAATAAAGGTGCTAGGGTGAGGACGCGCTCGCGTATGGGTTCGCAAACTACAATTGCTGCATCTACTCCCATTAAGGCGTTGTAGGTTTCTTGGGCAAATTCTACACTTCCCGGACAATCAATAAAGGTAAAGCGAATATCGTTGTATTGAGTGCTTGCTGCACCTACCTCGACACTCATATGGCGATCGCGCTCTGCTGCCGCACTATCTCCTACTGTATTGCCATCCTTGACATTGCCTTTGCGGGAAATCGCTCCTGTCACAAATAACAAACTTTCTAATAACGTGGTCTTCCCGCTTAAATAAGGACCGACAATTGCAACGTTCCGCGAACCCGATTTTACTTTTTCGTTCATAAAACCTCCCTTGCGGTGAGCTACACCAGCCGCATATGCTGATTTATTTTGGAATAAAAATCTTGATGCACGATTGTTATCCCGTCTTTAATTTGTCATTATCCTTCTTTTAACCTGGTTAACAAAAAATCGTAGCTTGTTGTAAGATTTATCTGAAGAAAATTTAAGTTGCACAAACTTTAATACAAAATTACAAAGTTTTGTAAAAACATTTCTTTTCAACCAAACTTTTAGTGAAGTAAACGTCACTAAAGATGTCGCGAGTAGTGAAAGTCAATGAAATTATCATTCTATAAATATCGCATAGCAGGGCTGGTAAGTTTGATGTTACTGGCTGGTAGCATCGTCTTC
>CAXTNZ010000077.1:0-3583 GCA_964245695.1 uncultured bacterium
GTTCTTACCCGTTTGATAAATCTATAGATATTTTTCATGATATTTTAATATATTTAAAGAAAAATAGGAAAAAAGTCGTTGTAACTTTTCACACAGATCCTATTTTTGTGCAATCAATATTTAAAATCTTTAAAGAGGGTTCAAGTCAACTTAGTAGAAATATTTCAAACTCATTACAAACTTGGAAATGGAAATCAAAAATAGCACCTTTTTTTAATAGCAGTAATAGCAGTTTTACTGCTGTAGTACATACGAAAAAATCAAGATTATTTTTGATAAATAGTGGATTTGCTCCCGAATCAATTAAAGTAGTAAAGCATGGAGTTACTACACGCTACAATACAACATATTCATTATTAGATAAGAAAGACTGTAAATCAAAGATAGATTTAGACGAGGGTTGTAAACTACTATCAATATTTGGCTTTGTATCTGGATACAAAGGTTATGAGATAGCTATCAATGCTCTAAAATATCTTCCAAGCCAATATTATCTAGCTATTATCGGTGGTACTCATCCAAATGAAAGGCACGATAAAACTATAGACAAAATTTTCAAGTTAATCATCAAATCTAATCTACAAGATAGAGTAAGAATAACAGGGTTTGTTGACTTTGAAGTTTTGGATTTGTATCATGCTGCAACAGATATCTGTTTAGCTCCTTATCTGTCTTCTACATTATCAGCCTCTGGAGCATTAACCTGGGCTTTGAACTCTGGTAAGCCTATTATTGCTAGCAAAATTCCAGCTTTTTATGAACTTAATCAGGAGGTTGATTGTATGTCAATGATTACGCCAGAATGTTCAATGGAGCTAGCATGGCAAATTTTAAATTTGGATAAAGACGAGCAACTTAAACAACAACTTGTGAAAAATGCATTAACCTATGTAAATGAAAATTCTTGGGATAAAATTAGTTCAATTCATATAGAAATTTATAAAGAATTAATGTTTAACTAATTGGATATTTTTGTTATTTGGAGGAATCTATGATTGAATTTACGCTAACCAAAGAGTTTCCAATTATTGAGTCTGTAATAGTTGAAGAAGACTGGAATATATTTGATAAAAAGAGAAGTATTGCAACATCTGAGTATTATAATTTTTACTATTCTTACGCTAATAGCTGGAAACCGAAATCTATTTTAGAAATAGGTGTTAGACGTGGTTATTCAGCCGTTTCGATGCTGATTGGCTCAGGGGATTGTTTGCAGAGATTTGTAGGAATTGACTCAGAAGTTGATTTACCTTCAAGTTCTAAGTTCGCTCAAGATATTTTACGATCGCATACCAATGCTGAAATCAAATTAATAAATATTGATACACAAAATAGTTATATTCCAGATGAAATAGGAATTTTTGATTTAATCCATATAGATGCAGATCATACATTTCATGGTTGCATAAATGATGTGTTGTTAGCTCTTTCTCTTTCCAAACCCGGAACAAAAATTGTTGTTGACGATTGCTTGTATGCACCTGTTAGAGCAGCAGTAGAAGTTATAGCCAAAATATATGATATCGATTTAGAGCTAAAATATGTTACAAACTTTAGAGGACATGGATTAATTCAAACATTACGTAGTTTTCCAGAACTAGCCAATAAACAGGCAAGAAAGGAAATTATTAATCAACAAGAAAGTCCATTACCGATAATTCAAGTTTCTTCAATAACTAATAATTATTCGCCAATCAGAAGACAAGCAGAAAACTATTATATACAAAATAAGAATTTATCCTATGAATTCTTAGATGCTATATCTCCGATGATAAATCAATGTGATTTATATGTAAAGGAAGCTGTCCAAAAAATTAACTTTGCCCTAAAATTTTACCAAGATAATGGATTTTATTTGGAAGAAATATTTAGTGCAGTTAATCTAATCGAATCAGAGGTAAGTTCGGAAAATATTGACAATATTAGTTTTTCCGTGAATAAAATGTTAATTAATGAAGGCAGGTATAATCCAAAAGATATCAAAGTATGCAACAAAATTTATGCAAGGTTGTATCTGCTGAACCAATTTAGGTTGAAGTTAGTTGCTAATCCTGTAGGAAAGTGCTTTAGTTATTTGTGTGGAGAGTTAGAAAAACATTTTGATTATCTTGCTGCGCGTATTAGCAAAACGTACAACAGTTCTCATCTGCCGTCACAGTTGCCTGGTTTAGAAGATTATATGCAAAATAGTGCAAGTAATTTTCTCACCCATGAAGATTATTTATTCCTCACTGTACTGACTGATGCTCTTATAAATGTTGTGTCTTGTTTTGAATGCGAAATAGAGTCTCAATATTGGATGAGATATTGGGATATAAAAAATAATGAAACTTGGAAAAAATTAGTTATTCCAATAGAAGATATTTATCATTCACCGATACCGTTCCCAGTAAAAAGTAAGACTGAATATGATAATTATTACAAACTTCAGAATACTGGAAGCTCTGGTGGTGTAAGTGTTACCAATTATGAAACTTTGGACAATTACTCATATTCAGCATTAAATCCAACAGACCATGCATTTAGATTCTGTACTACAATTTCTCATATTCAACTGCTTTTACAATTATTACAAGAAAGGCATCCATTAGAACAGTTAAGGTGGTTAGATGTAGGATGTGGGATTGGCAATATAGCAAACAGAGTTAAGTTTGATGGTACTGTTGTAGGAATTGATGTGGCTGACTCGTTGATAGAGTATGCAAATGCAACACGATTGACGGATAATCATAAGTTCATTACAGGAAACCTAACTGACGCTAGAACTGTAATCGGAGGTGAGAAATTTCATTTAATTACAGCAAATGAGCTTGTGGAACATATTTTTGATCCTCTAGAATTCATTTCTGAACTGTCTTGCCATACGTGCGATCTTATTTATGCATCTTCACCTCTGAATGAGAAAGTTCCATACGAACCAGCACGAGAACATTTATGGAGTTTTAACCTAGATGCTTACACCAGTCTCTTTAAGTCTGCTGGTATGACAATAACATTCTCCGGAACAATGCAAGTTGGAAAATATATTGGAGAAGGTCATAATTGGCTGTCTGTATGTGCAACAAATAAGCATCCGTTTCGGGTTTTCCCATTAAGCTAGCAGCGTTACTGCTTGATTAACAAAGGTAAATTAGCGCCAAAATTATCATATAATAAATGATTAATAATAATGCTAGTAATAATTATTTAGTCAAATTAGAGATATAGTAAAAATGCAAAAAGATAATATATTTTGTATATAATAACTTGACTTGAGAAGAACAAATTGAATAATTCAGTAGTATTTAATTTATCTTTTATTAGTAACGAATATACGGGTATAGCTAGATATGCAACTGAGATTATTCCTTATCTTCAGGGTTTGAACCCTACGATATTGACACCAAAGGCTATCGATAACTACATTTGCTATGCCGTTCCTCCTAATCTAACCCCTGAAGATGGCACAAAAGGGCATTTTCAGCGGTTATTATGGACTCAGTTTCAACTACCTAGAATTTGCCAACAACTGCAATATAGTCTACTTTTTTCTCCGCTTCCTGAAGCACCTTTATTTTGTGGTTGTCGTTATATTGTCACTGCT
>CAXTNZ010000077.1:3593-25877 GCA_964245695.1 uncultured bacterium
GGTTTTCTCGGTTAACTACCTATTTTCGCTACTATATTCCCCAAGTCCTCAAGCAAGCACAACACATTATTTGCAACTCCCAGGCTACTGCTAAGGATATCACCGATTTTTACCAAATTCCAGCTAATAAAATTACCCCCATTCCCCTCGCTCACGATCGCAACCACTTTCGTTTTCTTAACCTACCCACCCGCAACTACTTTCTCTACGTTGGACGCCAAGACTCTTATAAAAATTTACAGCGACTTATAGCTGCTTTCGCTGCACTACCTAATTGCCAAGACTACCAACTTTGGCTAGCTGGACCAACACATCAGCGTTATATCTTAGTTTTACAAGCACAAGTTCAGGAATTAGGTCTAACTAATCAGGTAAAGTTCCTTGATTACGTTCCTGATAACGAATTACCAACAATCATTAATCAAGCGATCGCTCTCGTCTTTCCCAGTTTATGGGAAGGGTTTGGTTTCCCTGTTTTGGAAGCAATGGCTTGTGGCACCCCGGTAATTACCTCCAACCTCTCTTCCCTTCCAGAAGTTGCTGGTGATGCCGCAATTCTCATCAATCCTTACAATATCGGGGAAATTACAGAGGCAATGCAGACAATTGCCACTGATTCAGCATTGCGATCACGTTTTTCCAGCCAAGGCATCATTCAATCCCAACAATTTAGTTGGGAAAAAACAGGAAAAGCCACAAGTCAAGTTTTATCCCACTACTTGTAAAATATAAAAATGAAATTGCTCTGACAATAGCATTACGGCACACAAAAATCCATGAACATTGTGCCTAGCGAAATTCCGGAAATTCTGCAAATCGAACCGCAAGTCTTTGCGGATAATCGCGGCTTCTTCTTTGAATCATACAACTACCAAAAATTTATAGATAAAACTGGTATCAACGTCAACTTCGTCCAAGACAACCACTCCTTCTCCAAGCAAAACGTTTTGCGCGGCTTACATTACCAAATCATCCAACCCCAAGGTAAGTTAGTGCGTGCTGTTGTTGGTAGTATCTTCGATGTAGCCGTTGATATCCGCAGAAGTTCCCCCACTTTCGGTAACTGGGTGGGTTGTGAACTCAGCGCCGAGAACAAACGCCAACTTTGGATACCACCAGGTTTTGCTCACGGCTTCCTCGTACTTTCAGAATGCGCCGAAGTACTTTATAAAACTACAGATTACTACGCTCCTGGTGGCGATCGCTGTATTCTTTGGAACGATCCCGACTTAGCTATCGACTGGAAAATCTCCACAGCACCAATATTATCTGCAAAAGACCAAGCTGGGAAAGCGTTCAAAGATGCCGATTTGTTTCCATAAAATTTCCATACCTTCGTGTAAGAATCTAAGTAAGAATATTCTTACTTTTGCCTCTAACGATGAAAATTACATCCAAAGGACAGGTTACTATTCCTGTAGAAATCCGAGAAAAACTAGGTTTTATTCCCAACACAGACGTGGAGTTTGAGGTTGTCGGAGACGCTTTGTACTTAAAAAAAGTAGCGATTGAAGCTAACTCTGGTAAAAACTTAATTGCCTCTATGCGAGGTAAAGCAACTGTAAAAATGACTACAGAAGAAATTATGCTACTCACTAGACAAGATGCATGAAAGATGTATTAGTTGACAGTAACGTTATCCTGGACATTGTTACAGAAGATGTAAATTGGTTTGAATGGTCTGAAGAGCAAACTTTCTGAATGTGCCAATCAAACTACACTCAACATTAATCCAATTATCTATGCGGAAGTATCAATTGGGTTTGAAAGAATTGAAGAATTAGAAAAAGCTTTACCTGCTAGCTTTTTTCGCCGTTTAGATTTACCTTGGTCAGCAGCATTCTTAGCAGGAAAATGTTTTCGGCAATATCGCCAAAGAAAAGGGAATAAACACTCTCCTTTACCAGATTTTTATATTGGCGCTCATGCTGTAATAGCAGATATGATTCTTTTAACTAGAGATGTCAATCGTTATCAAATTTATTTTCCAACCCTAGAGCTACTTATTCTCGAACAATAAATATTGATAAAAAAGCATTATAAAATGCTACGCATGAAGATGAAGCTCAAGCATAAAGAGATATTAAACTATAAATATTAAAATGTGTTTTCATAGTAACGAAAAATGCGATCGCATTTTTTTATATAGCGCGCTCGCACCTTATATAAGGCTACTTTGTAATTTATGTGAATACCCTTTATGAAATGCAAATCAGGCTACTATCAAGCAGTTAACTTTGCTGTGTAGTTAGTATTACCATTGCCATAAAATGGATTTACACCAATGAAGTAAGTACCTGCTCGTAAAGTTTTAGTGATAGATGCAGATCCATTGCTGTAGCCATGATCGTAGTAACTAATGTCTCGATTATCAAACTGACCATTGTTATTTGTGTCTTGAATTAGAGCCAAATTAATATATTCAGTCAGTTTATCCATCGGTACATTAATCCTACATTTTGATATCAGGTAGAAATTACACCGAAATCTTGCGTCCAGTAGTAGTGATCATTGACATTACCCGTATCATTCGCCAGGTAGTAGTAACCAATCCCAATTTCTCGATAATTAGGATTAAGAATGTTGGCACGATGCCCTGGAGCGTTCATCCATCCTTGAACAACTTCTTCAGGTGTAGCGTAGCCCGCCGCAATGTTTTCCCCAAGGCTGGAAAATTGATAGCCTGATGCTTTAGCGCGATCGCCGATTGAGGAATTGTTTGAACCCTTATGGTCAAAAAAGTCATGGAGTGCCATGTCTTCACTATGTGCCTGGGCAGTATTATTTAACTTAATATTCAACTTTAATGGCTGCAAACCTGCTTGGAGGCGTTGAGAATTCGTCAGATCTAACACGCGGTCTATAAAAGAATTGCCAGATGATGGAGGTGTCGCTGACTGCGGTGTAGGAGACGTAGATACGATTGCAGGTGTTGCTGACTGCGGTGTAGGAGACGTAGATACAATTGCAGGTGTTGCAGGCTGAGGTGTGGCAGACAAGCTCAAATTATAATTAGTGTCGCCGCCACCCGCTCCTTGGTAAACCCGAATGTAGTAGGCTCCAGCCTGTAAGTTGTTAGCATTCAACAATTCACTAGCATTACCACCATTGCTTCCACGAGCTATTGCTTCTCCATTGCTATTGAGTAGCTCCACATCTGCATTTGCAGTCAGACCATTGACTACAATTTTGAAGTTGCTGGTTTGACCAAAGTTGACGCTATAAAAGTCACTCTTGTCAGCATTACCAACAGAGTCTCGCCATATTACCTCCTTAGAGTCTATAGCTATCTTGTGCGCCTCACTCAATGTATTACCAGCGCGATCGCTCTTGATATAGTCGCTAGCATTACGACCCTCATGCAAACCAGAGGAAACGAAGTGTTCCAATGCTTGGGAGTAGTTCATACCTGCTAAGTCAGAATTCTTAGACTGATAAAACTTTGTATTGAAAGTGTCTGCTGATGCACGCCCCTCATTCAAACCAGAAAGTGCAAAATTGTCTAAAAGTTCCTTGTTATTTAGCTTTTTTGCTGCTAAGTCAGAATTGGCATTGCGATAGTAGTTGACATCAAACGCAACTGAAAATCTGCGTCCTTCATTCAGCCCATAAGTTTGAAAGTGATTAAATGCACCTTCTTTGCTACCTCCATAAGCTTGAGCTACATCAGGGTTATCAGCAACATAAAAATTGAGATCGAACAGCCGTGAAAATTTGCGTCCTTCAGCCACACCATATTTTTGTAGATGCTCAAATGCTTGTTTATTACTGAAGCTAGCCAAGTCACTATTGCTAGCTCGATAGAAGTTTAGATCCACAAATGCAGAAAAGCGACGACCCTCATCCAGACCGTATTTCTCAAAATGTGACAATGCTTGTGCATCACTCAAACCATTCAAGTCAGAATTAGCAGCGCGATAGAAATTCGCGTCGAATAAGTTTACGGGCATAGGTAAGTTTGACTTATTAGTGTCTACTTTTTTGTTGGCGTTAGTATTCCCTATGCCATATGACTTTTAGCCCCAAAAATGAAAATTTTTAGGGTTAGAAGTACATTTAATTTTTTGGGGAACACACGTAGGCATTTTATCAGAGTGAATACACCAAAATTTGTAACTGTCGTTAGATAGAATTTCGGAAACTGGGTATGAATAATTGCACGAGCGCCAAAAATCGTCAAAATGTTTAGAATTTAGGAATAATTCGGATAAGTGAGCGATACCCAGAAAATTTACAAGTAGTAAATACTGATTAAATGTGCGCTATTTAATAAGTGTAATTTATTGCTTATATTTCTCCGACGGTATAAAATTTAAGTCTTCAATGCTCGCCGAGTTGACTTTCTTGATTGACACTTTGTAACGCTAAACTCTTAAGAAAACTTGCGGCTAATGCTATGGTTATCATTAGGCTATTGATCAGGTTTTGACCCAAGTTTTAGCAAATTGCTTTCATTCCCCACCGCCAGATTTTTAGCTAATAAAATGAGTCAATCAATTTTGCTGATCGGCAACAACGGTCAACTGGGCAAAGAATTAGAAACAATTCTTACCCCTAACGGCAATATCATCACAGTTGCACGCCCCACCGTAGACCTTAGCCAACCTGATATCCTCCGCAGCGTCATTGCTTTAAACCAACCGCAAATCATCATCAACGCCGCTGCTTACACCGCTGTTGACAAAGCTGAAAGCGAAGCGGAACAGGCAAAAATAATCAATGCAACCGCACCTCTGATTCTCGCCGAAGAAAGCCAAAAACTAAAAGCTTTTTTAATTCATGTTTCCACCGATTACGTTTTTGATGGCTCATGTTGCAGCCCTTATCAAGAAACAGATGCAACTAATCCCCTGAGTGTCTACGGTAAAACGAAACTTGCAGGAGAAGAAGCGATTCGCCATACTTGCACCCATCACCTCATCCTCCGCACTGCTTGGGTTTATGGAACATATGGCAAAAGTAACTTTGTCAAAACTATGCTGCGACTGGGTGCAGAAAAAGAAGAAATCCGCGTTGTTGCTGATCAAATTGGTAGCCCTACTTGGGCGAAAGATATAGCCAGTGCGATCGCCCAAATTATTCCCCAGTTAACTACACAAATTGCCGGCACCTATCATTACACAAACAGCGGCGTTGCTAGCTGGTACGACTTTGCCGTTGCTATCTTTGAAGAAGCCCAACAACTAGGCTTACCCCTAAAAGTCCAACGAGTTGTGCCCATCACCACCCCCGAATATCCTACACCAGCTTGTCGCCCCGCCTATTCCGTCCTTGCTTGTGAGAAAATATCCAGAGTTCTGGGAACTCATCCCCCCCATTGGCGACAAAGCCTTCGGAAAATGCTCAGGGATTTTAGATTTTAGATTTTGGATTTTGTGCAGATTCTATTGCATGTTGACCAATGACCAATGACTAATGACCAAAAGTCAAAAGACCAATGTACAGACGCGATTAATCGCGTCTCTACTGACTCTTGACCAATGACTAGTGACCAATCAAAATGAAAGCACTAATTCTCTCCGGTGGTAAAGGTACACGCCTGCGCCCCCTTACCTACACTGGGGCAAAACAACTCGTACCAGTTGCCAATAAACCAATTTTATGGTATGGCATTGAAGAAATGGTCACTGCTGGTATTACTGATATTGGCATTATCATCAGCCCAGAAACGGGGGGAGAAGTTCAGGCAAAAACCGGAGATGGAGAACGCTTCGGGGCTAACATCACCTATATCTTACAAGACAAGCCAGCAGGACTCGCCCATGCAGTGCAAGTCGCCCGTCCCTTCTTGGGAGATTCCCCGTTTGTCATGTACTTGGGCGATAATGTGATTCAACAAGGCGACTTGAGTTACTTTCTCAGAAAATTTACCCAACAACCCCAAGATGCGCTGATTCTCCTGCGTCCAGTTGCCAATCCTAGCGCCTTTGGTGTAGCGAAGGTAGATGACATAGGGCGGGTATTGCAGTTGATTGAAAAACCGAAAATTCCCCCTTCAAATTTGGCATTGGTTGGAGTTTATTTCTTTTCTCATATTATTCATGAAGCGATCGCCACTATCCAACCCTCCGCCAGAGGCGAACTAGAAATCACCGACGCCATTCAATGCTTAATTGACCAGAAAAAGCAAGTTATAGCTTGTCAACTCGAAGGCTGGTGGCTAGACACCGGTAAAAAAGACGACTTGCTAGAAGCTAACCGTCTGATTCTTGACACCTACTTGACAAAATCAATTTTAGGTATAGTGGACTCCCAAAGTCAGATTATTGGGCGAGTGCAAATTGGTGAAAGGTCTAAAGTAATTAATTGCACAATTCGTGGACCTGTAGTAATCGGTAGCGATTGTCATTTAGAAAACTGCTTCATCGGTCCTTACAGTAGCATCGCCGATAATGCAACGTTAATCGATACCGACTTAGAACATAGCGTTGTTTTAGAAAATGCAAAAATCGTCGGTATTCATCAACGTATTATTGATAGTGTAATTGGGCAACGCGCACAGTTAACAATTGCACCCCGTCGCCCCAAAGCCTTGCGATTTATGATTGGAGATGACTGTCACATCGAACTGACGTGATTTACTTTTTAACAGTTAACTATTATTCAACAAATCTCGTTGCTAAATTAATTAGTTCTTTGCCAAATAGCACAAATATTCAGTACAAAATAGTTATCATCAATAACTCGCCAGAGGATGATTCTATTGATAATTTACAGAGTGAATCAGTCTTGCTTATTGATGCAGGGAGTAATCTCGGTTTTGGTAATGCTTGCAACTTAGGAATTAAGTGGATTTACACTCAGGATACCCAGGCGATCGTTTGGATAATCAATCCAGATGCCTATCTGCCAGAGAATACTTTAGATAAAGTTAACCCGTTTTTTGACTTGCATCCAGAAATTTCAATTCTCGGCACAATTGTTTATACTCCCACAGGTGAAGTTTGGTTTGCGGGTGGTCGCTTTATTCGCACAACTGGATCAATTCTGACTCAAGACCTGTTAACAAATATAGATGCAGAGTATGTAGCTTGTGATTGGGTTTCCGGCTGTAGTCTAATAATCAATCTTGCTAACTTTCGGGAATGTCCTTTGTTTGACCCAGCTTACTTTCTCTACTATGAAGATTTTGAATTTTGTAGGCGTTATGCCAATGAAGGATATTTGATTACGGTAACAAAGCAGTTTTGTGTATTGCATCAGCCTTCTTCAATTACTAATAGAAATATTTTATAAAAAACAAAACATAGTACATACAGTTATTTATTAACCCTAGAAAGGCACACAAACAAGCTGATTCTTAGTCTCAGATTAACTCGGTTAATTTGTTATGCCATATTTTTGATGTTTATCAAACCTCAGATAGCATTGGGTAAACTTTACGGCGTGTTAATTTATTGGCGGCGATGACATCTTAAAACTTTTATCAATAATGCTAGGCTAAAATTATCTTACTCAGTTATCAAGTTACAGGCGATCGCTATGGTTGTACAAACCCCACCCCGTCACTACTCCATTGAGGAGTACTTTGCTGTTGAGGAAACTACCGAGTACCGCAACGAATACCGCAATGGAGAAATTGTTCCTATGACAGGAGGCTCGATTAACCATAACCAAATTATTGTAAATTTAGTAATTGCTCTGAGCCTTGTTCTGCGCGAACAAGATTATGGCGTTTACGCAAATGATTTACGCCTGTGGATTCCTCGCTATCGCGAATACACCTACCCAGATATATTGATTATCAAAGACGAACCCGTTTTTGAGGAACGACGCACCAATACTGTACTTAATCCCTGTATTATCTTTGAGGTTTTATCAAAATCTACAAGTAGCCGCGATAGAGGTGATAAATTCACTTACTACCGTTCAATTAGCGAATTTCAAGAATATATTTTGATAGACCAATATCAAATACATATTGAGCAGTTTAGCAAAACCCCAGAGGGTAACTGGCTTCTCACTGAATCTGATGTTGAAGATGGAATTTTGAACTTAGTTTCAGCACAGTGTCAAATTCCCCACCGTCAGATTTATGAGCGGGTTAAGTTTGAATAAATGAGCAATATATTAGTTAACTTATCGATTATTTTTTCTCAACCGACAGGCATAAGTAACTATGCCACAAATCTATTCCCATATTTAAAGTCTCTTAACCCAACTTTATTAACGGCACAAAATTACTCGGAATTTAATTGCTATCTAGTTCCAGATAATCTTACTCCGGCTCAAGGCACAAAAGGGCATTTAAATCGTTTACTTTGGACACAATTTGCTCTGCCACAAATCTATAAAAAGCTGAAATCCCAACTTTTATTTTCTCCCCTGCCGGAAGCACCTTTATTTTCTAACTGTCGATTTGTTGTGATGGTTCACGACTTCATCCCGTTGCGTTTTCCCAAACGCTTTTCACCTTTGTTGCCTTATCATCGCTACTATATTCCCCAAGTCGTCGCCCAAGCACAACATGTTATCTGTAATTCCCAGGCTACAGCAAACGACATTATTGACTTTTGTCAAATTCCAGCTAGCAAAATTACGCCTATTCCCCTAGCACATGATGGTAATCATTTTCGTCGTTTTGACCTAACCCCCCTAGCCCCACGCCAGTCGCCTCAACGGGGGGAACCCCCGCACGGCGCTGGCTCCCTTCCCTACGAGGGAAGGGGGGAATATTTCTCCCCTCTCCTACAAGGAGAGGGGATGGGGGAGAGGTCAGGAGGAGAGGGAATGGAGGAGAGGTCAAAAGATTGCCCTTACTATCTTTATATTGGACGACACGACCCTTATAAGAACCTGCATAGACTAATTGCTGCTTTTGCTGCACTTCCCAATTGCAAGGACTACCAACTGTGGCTAGCAGGATCAACAGATGTGCGTTACACGCCAGCTTTACGATCGCAAGCCGAAGAACTAGGCATAACTGATCGCGTAAAATTCCTAAATTACGTATCTTACAGCGAATTGCCGAAAATCATCAATAACGCGATCGCCCTCGTCTTCCCCAGTCTATGGGAAGGTTTTGGTTTCCCCGTCCTAGAAGCAATGGCTTGCGGTACCCCCGTCATCACCTCCAATCTCTCCTCCCTACCAGAAGTCGCTGGCGACGCGGCGATTCTTATTAATCCCTACAACACCAGCGAAATTACAGATGCAATGCAGATAATTGCTACTGATACAGAATTGCGCGCTCGCCTTTCTACCCAAAGCATCACTAGGGCAAAACAATTCAGTTGGGAAAAAACAGGACTTGCTACCGTAGAAGTCCTGAAAAAATATCTTTAAGGGACTAGGTACTAGGGACGCTTGGACTGGGCAAGAATCCGATTCACCAACAAATCAACTTACAACCAAATCTTCAAGGGTCCCCAGTCCCCAGTCCCCAGTCCCCAGTCTCCAGTGTTCCCACTGCCCCAGAGTAAATTAACCCTCTTTGCATATCCATTGTCAAAATCGCCCCATCCCGAATTACTTGCGTTGCCTTCTTCACGCCAACAATCACCGGCACGCCAAGACGTAAGCCAATTACCGCTGCGTGACTAGTTAAACTTTCTTCTTCAGTAATAATGCCGGCAGCTTTGCGAATCGCTTCCACAAAATCGGCACTCGTGCGCGGGGCAACCAAAATATCCCCATGATTAAAGTTACTCACATCCATGCCAGTGTGAGCCACTCGTGCGCGACCGCTGACTGAACCTTGTCCCAGTCCAATTCCCTGACCTAGTACCGCCGTCACTACTTCAACTTTAATCAAATCCGTTGACCCGGAAATCCCTTGGAGAGTCCCGGCGGTCATTACCACCAAATCCCCCTCAAACAGTAGCTGATTTTCTTCAGCAACGTTGATAGCCGCTTGAAATGTCTGACCAGTGGAAGGCAATCCTAGCACTAACAGCGGTTTCACACCCCACACCAGCTGCAATTGTCGCGCCACATTTACGTGAGGAGTCACTGCCAAAATCGGTGTCTGGGGACGGAATTTAGAGACATTGCGAGCTGTTGCGCCGGTTTGGGTCAAGGTCATAATTGCCGCTGCTCCCAGTTGCTCTGCAATTTGCCCTACCGCTTGACTAATGGCGTTGGGAATCGAACGCCTAGTATCTCTCGCCTGACGATTACTTGATTCTCGTGCCTCTTCCTGCTCAATGCGTTCGGCAATTCGTGCCATTGTTGCTACAGCTTCCACTGCGTATTCACCCACCGCAGTTTCATTAGAGAGCATCACCGCATCCGTGCCATCTAAAATTGCGTTTGCCACATCCGACACCTCAGCGCGAGTCGGACGGGGGTTGCTCACCATACTGTCTAACATCTGGGTAGCGGTGATGATGGGAATTCCCATGCGATTTGCCGTAGCAATCAGCCGCTTTTGCAGGATAGGGACATCTTCTGCGGGTAATTCTACGCCCAAGTCCCCTCTAGCCACCATCACGCCATCACACAAAGCCAGAACTGCCTCCATTTGTTCAATGGCTTCGTGCTTTTCGATTTTGGCAATTACTGGTACTTGTTTACCCGTGCTAGAAATTAGCTCTTTAATTTCTATCATGTCCTGCGGATTGCGGACAAAGGAAAGTGCTATCCAGTCTACGCCTTGGTCTAGACCGAACATCAGATCCTCGCGGTCTTTGTCAGTCATCGCCTTAATTGACAGGTAAACTCCGGGAAAGTTCACGCCCTTGTTATTAGAAAGTTTCCCAGCCACGGTGATGCGACAATGCAAATCACCTTTTTCGCGGTTGATTTCCTCGACGACCATTTCAACTCGTCCATCGTCAAGAAGGATTTTTGCGCCAACGGGGACTTCCTCGGCTAGATAATCGTAGGTGACGCAGCTTATATCTTGTGTGCCAATCACCGGACGATTTGTCAAAGTAAAGCGATCGCCTTTTTTCACAACTATAGACCCATTCTCAAACTTACCCAAGCGAATTTTTGGTCCTTGTAAGTCTTGGAGAATAGCTACTGGCTGATTTAGTTCAAAGGCAGTTTGCCGAATTAAGCGAATATTGCGTTGATGATCGGCATGAGTGCCGTGGGAAAAGTTTAGCCGCAGTGTCGTTGCACCAGCTTCAATGATAGCTTTGAGCATTTCTGGGCTGCTGGTGGCAGGACCAATCGTAGCGACAATTTTTGTCCGGCGTAGAGAATCTCTTAGTTGCATAAGGGCTGAATCTAGCGAGCTATCTTGGGAGCCATACTAAATTAACTGGCGTTTGTTTTCAGTCGCTGCTATATCCAAGCAGCTAGAGAGCAGAGGGGGAGGTGGGTTTCAAAGGGTTTCAAAGGGTTTCAAAGGGTTTCAAAGGGTTTCGGAGAAAGTAATTTCTCCCCCTACTCCCCCTTCTCTTCCTTCTCTTCTCCCTCTGGGGCACAGGGGCTTTCGCTCAGACTAGATATCGTACAACAATCTTGGCTCTATTCCCTTTTCCTTTAATCAACCTATCAGCACTTGCGACACCCCACTCATCAACAAAGCTTTAGCTTTCGTCTGGAATCATATCGTTATTCAGCTACAGATATCCTAAAATGGGGATAAATCTTGCTACACAAAACTTTAATATTAGTGAGTCTGTATCTCACACTTGCAAAATTTGATCAACAAGGAGTTAAAAATGGTAACGTCGGAGGCACAAAAGCCACTGACAGTCCCGCCGAAGGAATATTTAGCGCCTCCGGGTGATTTTAATCCCACGCTGCTGATGTTTTTAACATCTGTGGTAATGCTTGTCTTATCTAACTTTGGTTACTGGCTGTGGGAATGGCAGCACTGGCTATGCTTTACCGTGAACACGATCGCTTTACACATAGCCGGAACGGTGATTCACGATGCCTGTCATCAGTCTGCCCATCGTAACCGGGTAATTAATGCCATTTTGGGACATGTCAGTGCCTTGATGCTCGTTTTTGCCTTTCCTGTGTTTACGCGGGTACATTTGCAGCATCATGCTCATGTGAACGATCCAGAAAACGACCCAGACCATTATGTTTCCACCGGAGGACCGCTGTGGTTGCTTCCAGTCCGCTTTTTATACCATGAGGTATTTTTCTTTCAGCGGCAACTGTGGCGCAAAAATGAGCTACTCGAATGGTTCCTCAGTCGCTTGTTTGTTGTGACAATTTTCTGTATTTCAATTCAATACCACTTTTTGGGTTACGTTCTCAATTTTTGGTTTATACCTTCTGCGGTAATTGGTTTAACACTGGGGCTGTTTTTTGATTATTTGCCTCATCGCCCTCATCAAGAGCGCGATCGCTGGAAAAATGCCAGAGTCTACCCTAACCGAATTCTGAATCTCCTGATTATGGGACAGAATTACCACTTAATTCATCATTTGTGGCCTTCTATTCCCTGGTATAATTACCAGCCCACATACTATGTAATGAAGCCACTTTTAGATGAAAAAGGTTGTCATCAAACTTCAGGTCTTTTACAAAAAAAAGACTTTTTCGAGTTCGTTTACGACATCTTTTTAGGAATTCGCCTCCATCACAACAAAGCAACTGTTAAGGGAGAGTAGGAAATGGAGAGATGTCCGAGCGGAAACTTCCTCCGCTCGGAATTTCAAAAAAGTAGAAAGTAGAGAATTAACTACTCACCACTTTCTTCTTAGATATCACTCCTGATACTTTGAGTGTAGTGAGAAATTAAGATTTTCCTTATACTCTTGAGTTTTTGACAACAATATCATAATTTGGTAACATGAACCTGCCTAAAAAACAGGCGAAGGCTTGTCCAAAATTTCAATGGACGCGTTAATTTTTGTAAAAAATAACATACATACTTACTGTAAAATATTTATAGTCAGGTATTGCCAGTACCTACCAATAATTAGTAAGCGATCGCTCTTGCAAATTTTTTCAGGTAATATCATGTCCGATTGAATAGTTATAATTCCCGCTTAACCTCACCCCGATAAAGCTGCGCTTTATTTCCCCTCTCCGCAAATTCGGAGAGGGATTAGGGGTGAGATGTTCAAGAGTGCGGGTAATTTGCCGGACATGATATAAGGGTTAAATAGCCCTGGTTCAAATCAAAGAAAAGTAAGCAGTTTATCCAGTATCCCCAAAACGTCAAGCTGGGTGATTGAGTCTTCATTATTCTGGAAATTCGGAAAATAAAAATTAATCTCCACTACCAGTTTGAGGGAAAAGGCAAAACTGTCACTATCTCTAAAACGCCCACAGATAAATACTTTGCTTCTAGAAGTGTTTGTACTGCAAGTGGAAGCGTAAGTAGTTCATACTCTTTAAGAAAGCACTGATAACAAAAATGAAAATTTGGATTTGGAGTACCCTTGGGCTTCTAGTTATCAACTTACTTATAGTTGGAATTGTGGCGTTTTTGATCCACAGAGACAGTACCCAATATAACCAGAATCAATCACAAGGAAAACAAAGTCAATTATACACAAAGAACTCGGTTTGAGACTTTGCTGATGTGTTCAGAGGAATATTTGGGCGAGTTGTTATACTAACCAAAGGTTAACGGGATACCGGTGGTTGAGGTTGGGAATTTTGGATAGGAGCAGGAGCAATTATCTGCACAGACCAGAAGCTCACAACCATGAGAATTAAACCAGAGACCACGCCGATTATTAAGCCTATTAATAAAGCAGATTTTTTAGGAAAAATAGAAATAGTAGTATCGCTTGTTTGATTGCTTAACAGAGGTGCTGATACCTTATGCCCAAAAACTTGGTTAGGGTTGTGTGTGGATAAGGGTGCTTGAGGTTCCAATGTAATTTCTGATAGTCGAGTAGGATCTGAATCCTGTAGTGGCATGTATAAATTTCTGAGTTGCAGAAGCGCATCCAATGCTTCTTTTGCCGACTTGTATCGGTCTTGAAAGTGATAATGCACCATATTATTAAGTACCGAAGCTAGCTCAGTATTAACCTGAGCTAGATGTTGCCAAATGACCTCACCTGTATTGCGGTCTTCTGGTAATTGTGTTGGATGTACTCCCGTTAGTGCTTGGATACCAATTATGCCTAAAGCATAAATATCACTATTGGGGCGTGGTCTGCCTCGCTGTTGTTCCGACGGCATGTAACCAGGTGTACCAATCGCTATCGTCGAGGATTCAATCGGAATGAAGTTTTCTTGACCTTTAATCAATTGATTCCAGATTGGCTTGACAGCACCAAAGTCAATCAGAACTAACCGATGGTCTTGCTTTCGTCTAATAATATTGCTCGGCTTGATATCTCGATGAATTAGCCCTTGGCTGTGAACAAAATTCAGGATACTCAAAACTTCTTGCAGCAGTTGAAAAACTTTGCTTTGGGACCAACGTTTACCAGGCTGAAATTCTACACTCAGAGGATGCCCTTCAATAAACTCTTGCACTAGGTAGAACTCAAGGTTGTCTTCAAAATGAGTTAAAAGATGAGGAACCAGCTCATAGTTGTTCAGTTTTTTCAGAGCTTCTACTTCTCTATTAAATATCCGTCTGCGGATTTCCACCGGGATGAGACATTCACTGCTGGGTAAGAAATGCTTGACTATGCAGGCTGGATGCTCAGGAAGGTGGGTGTCTTGAGCCATGTAAGTTCGACAGAATATACCTTGATTTAAAACTTGAACAACCTGGTAACGTTCTTTTAGTAACTGGCTAAACATGTTACGATCTACCTGACGGTTGTATTAAGTAAAATTACTTAATAATCTGGAAGCTATAAAATTAATATATAGTTTTTACTCAAGAAGCTTTGCGTAAATTATATACAGTTATATCTAAAGTTCATCAAAAGTGTATCTAGCCTTCGCGGGAGGTTTAGTTAGCAGGTGAATTGAGCAGTAAACCGGAAACTGACATTAACTAATCATTTCATCCTGTTGAAGACCAACTAAATTACAGGAAGAAAAAATGAAGAATGCTAGCAAAAAAAGTATCCCACTGAGCAAAGATGCCCAACAGATGATCAGAGGTCTGATCGTTGGGGAACTACTTACAATTGTAATAATTGGCGGACTGTGGTTATGGCTGAGACCACGCTTGTGGGTTAACAATGGTGCTTTCTCTTCCTCTAGCCAAGGTGCTAGCACTGCCTCTACTTCTGCTGGTTCAACCTTTGAGACCGTTACTGATGTTCCAATTGGAGCTTTTAAATACGGTGGAAGTACAGCTTGGGCATCGATTAGGCAACTGGTAGATTCTCATATCCAGAACACTCGCCCAGAACTACAACTGCGCTACGTAGACCCGAATAACGGTAGCCCTGGTTCGGGAGCAGGTATTAGAATGTTGCTTGATGGGAAATTGGACTTCGCTGAATCTTCCCGTCCCCTGACAGATGAAGAGTACGCGCAGGCTCAGCAGCGAGGCTTCACACTTGAGCAACGTGAGGTTGCTACTGATGGAATAGTAGCAGTAGTCAACCCAGTACTTAAGGTTCCAGGCTTAACCGTCGAGCAGTTGCAGCAAATTTATCTAGGGCAAATTACTAACTGGAAGCAAGTAGGCGGACCAGACCTGCTTATTACCCCGTTTTCCCAGCACCCAGAAAACGCAGACACGGTATTATTTTCTGCCAAGCCAGTAACAAAACAAGCACTTAGCTCTAATGTCCAGTATGTCTACTCAACTACGGAGGCACTACGCCTTGTGAGTAAAACTCCTGGAGGTCTGTATTACGCTTCTGCGCGCGGAGTAGTGCCTCAATGTACAGTGAAGGCTCTGCCCTTGGGTCTGACTCCCAGGCGGCTAATTTCTCCTTACCGTGAGCCGTTAGTACCGTCAAACCAGTGTCCGCAAAAGCGCAACCAGTTCAACACCGAAGTTCTCAAGAACGGCAGTTATCCAATTGTTAGCAAATTATTTGTGATTATTAAGCGGAACAAAAGTCGAGAAGAGAAAGCAGGTGTTGCTTATACCAAACTTTTGCTGACTGACCAAGGAAAAAAGGCGATTGAGCAGGCTGGGTTCATCCCGGTTCGTTAATGTAGTTTTAGTTCGTAGTGAGCCAGCGCGGTCATGTTCGTTACCACGCCACTTGCTTTATGCCGGGGAACCCGTCCACCGCAGTGGCTCCCCATGAGCGAAGCCGCGAGGAGCGGAGGGTGAGCAGTTTACTACTCATGACAAGGGTTTCAAGGGCTGAAGCCCTTACTACCTGAGGAAGCGTTTACTTAATAAAAGTTTATAGGCAACTACAGAAGTTGGGGCAAACTCCAGTCAGGGCGCAGGTTGGCGGCGTGACGCAAATAGATATGGTAAATTGGATCGGAGGCTGGGAGGTAGGCGTGGACTAAGAAGCGGACGCAACGCTCCAAACTGCCCTCGACGTGCATTTGCTGCACATCTAACATTGGCACATTATCCCAGAAAGAACGAGAGCGGGCGATCGCCGCCGGAAAAATAGCATCCAAATCTTGTGTCACGGAGAAAGTAACACTAATAATGTCTGTTGGATGTAGTTGATTCCGTTTTTCCAGTTCATCTAATAGTTCTATAACCGCTTCGCGCATCGCCTCAACGGTATTTTCTCCAACGGTTGTTGCCCCGCGAATAGCCCGCATTCGCCACTCCACGCCAAAATCCTCCTTAATTAGTCATTGGTCATCAGTCATTAGTCATTGGTCATTGGTCATTGGTCATTGGTCATTAGTCATTGGTCATTGGTCATTGGTCATTGGTCATTGGTCATTAGACCTTTGAATGAGTGAATGAGTGAATGAGTGAATGAGTGAATGAGTGAATGAGTGACTTTTAACCATTTATGGTCGATATAACCACAGAGGCTGACCACTGGTAGACATTTCAAATTCGACCCAATCAATACCAGCCCTAAGTCCTGAAGAAACCTGACCACTCCCTGACAAAAAGCGATTCAACAAGGGTTTACGTTCTTCTAGGGTGTAGCAGAGTGTTTTTTCCGGGTCAAGACCAACCAGTTCTGCTGTCCAGCGCCGTGCATCTTCCTCTGTTCCCAGTCGGTCTACAACACCCAACTCTAAAGCTTGCTGTCCGGTAAAAATCCGACCATCGGCGAAACTTTTCACAGTTTCTTCGGCTAAAGAACGCCCTTCGGCTACTGCTTGCACAAACTGTTGGTAACTTGTGTCAATTAGCTGTTGCAGGATGTTTTGTTCTGGTTCAGTTAGTTCCCGATCGAATGACAAAATGTCTTTGTAGGGACCAGATTTAACTACCTGAAAAGAAACACCGATTTTTTCCAGCAAGCGTTCTATATTATTACCACGCAAAATTACACCGATGCTGCCCGTAATTGTACCAGGGTTAGCGACGATGTGTTCGGCTCCCATGCCGATGTAGACACCACCAGAAGCGGAAATATTACCAAAACTAGCGACAATTTTGATTTTTTCGCGCAAACGCTTCAGGGCGCTGTAGATTTCTTGGGAATCTCCAACTGTACCACCTGGACTGTCAATGCGTAGCAGCAATGCGGGAAATTTTCTTTCCTCGACAGTTTTCAGGGCTTCTAATACTCGTTTGCGAGTAGCACTGGCGATCGCTCCAGTAATTTCAATCCGAGCAATTTGTTTCCGAAACTTCGGCTTAAAAGGCCAAACCATGAGCAATCAAAAAACCTAGTTATAAATTTAATATAAAATGCCCAGCGCTCATCTGCCGCGCTTTCCCATCTTAATAACAATGAGCAGCCGCAGTGCTATCGGCATTTTAATTTAATTTTCGTGATTTTTACGTATTTTTATTTGTTATCCTAGCTCTTGCCCATCAAGACTCTGAACCGAATCCTGAGTTCTGAGTAGCTAATGACTATTTAATGAATATTTAAATAATAATTAAGCTTTACCAATCCCTTTCTCGATCAGGACTAGCAGCTTCAAGTTTTGGAAATATATCTTTTTTATAAATTACGCAGCGCATTAGCATATTCCGATGCTGTTTGCCGCGCTTAAGAATCGCTTCGTAAAATTTGACACCTGTAATAAGCATAAGTGTCAAACAGCGCACCAACGAAAGCACAAGTCAAACTAATGACAATCATGCCGCGCAAGGGTGTACCGCTGCCAAAAGTGGCGAGAAAACCAATTATATGAGTAGCGATCGCGCAACTCAAATCTTGTACACCCGGAAAGTAACCGATGAGGGAGAGAAGAAGCAAACAAGCACCCACCAGGAACATGGGGGCGACAAAACTAAAAATAATCGTCAGCAGCAGGGAGCGGAGAAAGTTAGTAAAAATAGTCATCTGCGGGCAGGCTCCGTTTTGGAATTGGCAAAAGCCGCATATCTATATGTCACTTTCTACAATAAGTGCGATCGCCCCATCACAGAAGATCTGTCAAAAATCTTAAGTTTTCATTAAAACAGACAACTATCAGTTCCACTAGATGCTGCCAGCATCAAAAACACCCAGAATCTACAAAACCCTTGAAAAACCAAGCTTATCATTAACGATTGCAGCGCTTAATTCCGTCATAACCAGCTTTAAAGACGCTTAATATTCTGAGAGTACTTTTAAGCTAAGTTAATCTTTTACCCAAATGGGGAGATGGTGGACTTTGGACAACCAACAACTAACCACTATCAACAAACAACTGACTTTCGCTATTCTTAAGGCAGTTACTGAGTTAACTTGTGAACTTTGAGCGAGATTAGATCCAAATCCAGCTTAGGAGCATGGAGTCAGCGATTGCTGGCGGCAATTTTCCTAGGTGGACAAGTATTAGTTCACCTAATTAAGGGCAAAATACATCGACGCAACACCCTAGAGCAAATGGCAGCAGTTGGACCTGACTCGCTTTTCATTGCCCTATTGACCGCTATTTTTGTCGGCGCGGTGTTTACCATTCAGGTAGCGCGTGAGTTTATCAACTTTGGAGCCGGAAACGTCGTCGGCGGAGTGTTGGCGGTAGCTTTGACAAGAGAACTCTCCCCTGTGCTGACAGCAGTGATTTTGGCGGGGCGAGTCGGTTCGGCATTTGCAGCGGAAATCGGCACTATGCGGGTAACAGAACAAATCGATGCCCTGTTGATGTTAAAAACCGATCCAATTGATTACCTAGTTATTCCCCGCGTACTTGCTTGCTGCTTAATGCTGCCAATTTTAACTCTCCTGTGTTTAGTAACAGGCATGTTGGGGGGATTGCTAATTGCGACGAATGTATACAACCTCTCGGAAACGGCATTTTTAGACTCAGCCCGTAACTTTCTCGGCATGTGGGATATTTGTAGCGCCTTGATTAAAGCATGTTGCTTTGGAATTTTAATCGCCGTCATTGGTTGCAGTTGGGGCTTGACGACAAGCGGAGGCGCTAAAGGAGTGGGACAATCAACTACAACCGCTGTTGTTACTGCTCTGTTGATTATATTTGTGAGTAACTTCTTTCTTTCTTGGTTAATGTTTCAGGGAACTGGCAGTGCATCGCTGTAAAAGTTCTAATTGTTGGTTGGAGCGTTGTTCTACTACGCATTAAGCAGTACGAGCGGGGTCTCCCCGCCCTAGAATATGAATAATGTCTACTAAATGAAAGCAGGATTTGAGACTGTGACCAGAACCTATGCTCAATACGCGGCATCAACCGTAGAACTCAAGCCTAGTTACAATATACCTGTAGTGTTGGTCATTGCTGCCATTCCACTGCTTTTGGTCAAACCGATTGTCGGAGCCATCATTGCACTGTTTGGCTTGTTTCTCATGTTTCAAGCAGTAACACTACGTCTGCAATTTAGCGCCACAGACTTAGATATTTACAGAGGCGAAAAACTAATTCGCCGCTTTCCTTACCAGGAATGGCAAAATTGGCGTATCTTCTGGAATAAAGTTCCCATCCTGTTTTACTTTAAAGAAGTCAAAAGTATTCACTTTTTGCCGATTATATTTGACCCCAACACCCTGAAAACTTGTCTGGAAGAACGTTGTCCACGTATTTAGTGATGAGTGCTGTAGAGTCAAGAGTCAAGAGTCCACAGTCCATAGTTGATGGTGAAAAAGTCAATAGTCCATAGTCAACAAGTCCACAGTCCATAGTTCATAGTCAAAAAATCCATAGTCTATAGTTAAAAAGTCCACAGTCTAAAGATACCTTGACTATTGACTCTTGACCATTGACTATTGACTCTTAACTCATGACTTTAATGGCAAGTCAATTGTAATATTTCAAAAAGCTATATATTGCACTATTGTTTATGAATCCAGAGGAATCTCAAACCCCAGAACCTATAAATGAGTCGTTGAGGGAAAAACAAGAACAAAACCCTGTACTTCAACAGCCAGAAAATTCATCAGTTTCGGTGGGGGAAACTCAAGCGCAAAGCCTTAGATTGGAAACAAAAAAAGACAACTCAACTTTTGAGCCGCCTATAGATCCACAAGAGCAAAATCTGACTGTTAAGCCAATAGAAGATTCATCTGCTCAGGTATTAGGGGAATTAGAAATAGAATCACAATCAAAAGATAATTCACTTCTTCAGGAAGCGGCGCAACGAGTAGCAGAGTTGCAACGCACTGAACAATCTTTGAAAGAAGAAATAGCTAACCTGCAAGCTGCTTACAAAACCCTTCAGGCGCAGGTGAATGACACCCAACTAGCAATGGGACGAGTAGTGCAAGAAGCTTTGGCGCAGTTAGAACAACGCAAAGGGGCGCTGCAAATTTCTGTAGAACAGTTGGAAAGGCGTCAAGAACGAATTCGCAACGAGATGCGAACCACTTTTGCAGGTGCTTCTCAAGACTTGGCAATTAGGGTACAGGGTTTTAAAGACTATCTCACGGGTAGCTTACAGGATTTGGCATCCGCCGCAGAGCAGTTGCAATTAATGCCGACTGTCAGAGAAAGGGAAAGACTACCACTAAAAGAAGCTAAGCCAGTAGATGTTCAGCCAGGAACACCTCAATTTGCCCAACAGCAGTTTCAAGATACAACAAAGCAAATTCGCCGCTTAATTGACCAATACCGCACCAAACCAGATTACTATGGACCGACTTGGCAACTGCGTCGCACTTTTGAACCGGTACACGCTGAACGAGTTGATAACTGGTTTTTCAGCCAAGGGGGACGCGGTGCTTTGCGGACGATGGGTAGCCGCTTGCAAAATATCCTGATTTCCTCGGCGGTGATTTCGATATTGCACAAAGTGTATGGCGATCGCCTCCGGACTTTGGTATTAGCTAATACACCAGAACGTTTGGGTGAATGGCGGCGCGGCTTACAAGACTGTCTGGGAATCGGTCGCCCAGATTTTGGACCAGATAAAGGTGTGGTATTGTTTGAAACACCTGAAGCCCTGGCACAAAAAGCCGAGCGCTTGACGAAAGCAAATCAACTACCCTTAATCATAATTGACGATTCTGAAGACCAAATCAGTTTAGGATTGTTGCAATTTCCTCTTTGGTTAGCCTTTGCCCCTGACCCGAAAATGATGCGAAATTATGATGATGACTTTTAATTGGTCATTTGTCATTAGTCATTAGTCCAAATATTGACTTTTGACTAAACTTCTAACTTCTAACTCCTAACTCTCAGTTATGGCTATTTGGTTGACTTTATGTGGGGCGATTGTGATTGTAGCTTACCTGCTGGGTTCGTTTCCCACTGGTTACATCGCAGTTAAGCAGTTGAAAGGTATTGATATTCGAGAAGTTGGTTCTGGTTCAACTGGGGCAACTAATGTGTTACGAACTTTGGGTAAAGTACCAGGAGCGATCGTTTTACTGATTGATGCTTTGAAGGGAGTATTAGCGATCGCTCTCGCTTACTCATTATTTAACTACGCTCCTTTACAAAACTTTATCCCCCCAACGGTAGATGCGAATTTATGGCAACCGTGGATAGTAATTTTAGTTGGGTTAGCAGCGATATTAGGACACAGTAAATCAATTTTTTTAGGGTTTACTGGTGGTAAGTCAGTTGCTATTAGTTTGGGTATTTTATTGGCGATGAATTGGCAAATAGGTTTGGCTACAGCGGGGGTGTTTGCTGTTGTTGTAGCGATATCGCGGATTGTGTCTTTGAGTTCAATTTTGGGTGCTGTAGCTGTTCCAATTTTCATGACACTTTTGCATCAACCCTTACCCTACATTTTGTTTGCTGTAGCTGGTGGGTTGTATGTAATTTTGCGACATCGCAGCAATATTGAGCGTTTGTTTGCTGGTACTGAACCAAAAATCGGGCAGAAGGTGCAAGTAGAAGCGGAAGAAAGTTTGAATTCGCAAAGAACAACTTAAGGTACTTTGCGTAAAATTGTAGCGTTTTTAAACGCAGAGGAGCGCTGAGTAAGCGCAAAGGAACGCTGAGTTTTTAGTTTATTTAATTCGTGACGAATTTGTGCAATTTTGCACTTACTCC
>CAXTNZ010000078.1:0-25787 GCA_964245695.1 uncultured bacterium
GCTTAAAGCTCAAACGCCTATATCCGGTTATCGACGATTAGGAGCTACTAGGTTCAATTGCGAGTCTACCGGGTCTAGGTTCAATTGCGGGTCTACCGGGTCTAGGTTCAATTGCGGGTCTACGTCCGGCAGGGGTAGCATCACCAGTAACATTAGCAACTGGACCTGGTCGTCTAGGGATGGGAGTATTAACACCTCCAGGAAAAGTAGAACCGAGGGCTGAAGCAGCATTTCTCCAGTCGCCTTCTCTCGCGGACTGAACGCTGCTAATGCCACCTTCAGCAACACCAGCGAAATCCGTAGCTCTACCTACACCCCTAGCAACCTGAGTAAGTCTATTTACACCCCTAGCAGCTGCAACAGCATCACCAACTCCAGGGACAGCAGCGCCGAAGGACAAAGCAGCATTTGTCCGGTCTCCTTTTGCCGCATACCAAAGACCATTAATCCCATCCGCAGCAGCACCCACGACTGGGACGAAACCTGCTACATCTAAGGCTCCGTGACCAAAATCTTCTGCATGATCCTTGACGAATGTACCTCCGCTCTTTATTGTATCCCATGCGTCACTTGTCTTTTCCATGACAAAATCCCCCGCCTTCTCCCACCAGTGCTTTTTACGCTCTGGCTTTGGTGGCTCAGGGGCTGGGGGAGGAGTAAGAGGACGGTCTTTAGCGGGCTGCTGTCTTTGAGGGGCGATCGCTACCTGAGGTTTAGGACTTGAGCCTGAAGTCCAATGTTCGCCAGCATCCGGTGAACCATAAAGCTGACCCTTTGAAGCTGTGGGGGTAGGCTTCGGTTGAGGACGGGGAGATTATAGGCTTTTTCGAGAACCTGATATCACACACTAGCTAACTGCCGTTGATACAAAGCCCAGTACACACCTCTTTTTTGCAGCAACTCATCGTGGGTTCCTCGTTCGACAATCTCGCCTTTTTCTAATACCAAAATCAAGTCGGCTCGTTTCAAAGGTGCAAATCGGTGAGCAATCATAAATACTGTGCGATCGCCTGAAACTTCCTGCAAGTTCTGCAATACTTTTTGTTCTGTCTCACTATCCAAGCTACTTGTAGCTTCATCTAAGATTAATATCGGAGCTTTGGAAAGAAATAAACGCGCTAAAGCAAGACGTTGGCGCTGTCCTCCTGAAAGGGCGATTCCCCGCTCTCCAATGCTGGTTTGGTAGCCTTTGGGCAGTTCGCTGATAAAATTATGAGCTACCGCCAGTCGTGCTGCTCTCATCACCTGCTCAGTTGTAATATCTGGATCGCCGAAGGTGATATTTTCCGAGATGGTAGCGTCGAAGAGAAAATCGTCTTGCAGGACAACACTAATTTGTTGTCTTAAAGAGCCGATATCAGCATTTTTCATATCAAAATCATCAATCAAGATAGAGCCTGATTCTGGTTTTTAGAGGCGTTGTAAAAGCTTTGAAAGTGTACTTTTACCAGACCCTGACCGTCCGACAATTCCCACAAACATCCCAGGTTGCACAGTGAAAGAAATGCCTTTCAAAACAGGTTCTTCTTGGTCGCTTTGGTAGCGAAAAAACACTTTTTCAAAGCTTACTTGACCGCGCAGTGGTGGTAAAACTAAACCAGAACCGGGTTCAGCTTCCGGAGCAGTATTAAGAATATCTCCCAGTCGATCTACAGATAGTAAAACTTGCTGTAATTCTTGCCAAAGTTGTACTAAACGCAGCAGTGGACCTGTTACTTTAGAAGCTAACATTTGAAAAGCAACTAATACACCAATAGTTATCTTTTGTTCGATGACAAGTCCGGCTCCAAACCAGAGAATAATTAAGTAGGAAAAATTAGTCAAAAAATCCCCGATATTACTGCCAATATTAGAAGTGGTAGAAGCTTTAAAACTGGTGCGGATGTAACGCGCAAATAAGCCTTCCCAACGTCGGCGAGATTTGCGTTCAGCAGCATGAGCTTTTACAGCATGAATTCCCGTGACTGTTTCCACTAAAAAGGATTGGTTATCGGCGCCGCGATTAAAAGTTTCATTCAGCCAATGGCGTAAAATCGGTGTAGTCACTAAATTTAAAACGACAAATAGGGGAATCACAGCCAAAGCAACCAAAGTGAGGGTGACACTGTAAGCAAGCATCAGCATTAAATACACCAGCGAGAAGATGCTGTCAAGAATTACAGTTAAGGCTGTACCTGTGAGAAATTGTCGAATATTTTCGAGTTCTTGCGCTCTAGCAACAGTATCGCCTACTCGACGCGACTCAAAATAAGTTAAGGGTAGACGCATCAGTTGCCGAAACAACTGAGATGATAAACTTAAATCGAGGCGATTGGCGGTGTGGGTAAAAATGAATAGCCGTAGAATGCCCAAAATTGCTTCAAAAATCGCCACACCCAAAAGAGCGATCGCCATCACATCCAAAGCATTACGGCTTCCAAACACCATTACTTTGTCGATGATGTACTGAGTGATAATCGGCGTTGCTAACCCCAATAATTGCAGCGCAAAAGAAAGTAACAGCACTTCTCCCAACAACTTGCGGTGCTGCCAAACCGCAGGAACAAACCAACTCAGGTTAAACTTCTGCTTATCATCCTGCTCTTGAATTAATTCTACTTGCCAAAGTCGTCCATCCCAATTTTCCTCAAGCATCTGAAGGGGAATGCTTTCGCAAGTCTGACTCAGGTTGGTAGGAAATGCGATAATTAAGCGATTACCCCTAACCCCATAGATAATAATCCACTCTTCCCGTCGCCAAAGCAACAAAACCGGAAAAGTTAATGAGCGCAAATCATTCGAGGTAACTTGTAGCTGTCGCACTTGCAGTCCCAATTTTTCACCCGCTTCCATGACATCGTGAGGATGCTGTCCCCGCAGTTGACGCTGTACCAACTCGAATGGAATCGGATTATTTAAGTATTGCGCTGCCATTGTTAAGCAAGCAGCCGCAGTGTTGGGACTTAAAACAAATGGATAACCTGATACTGGTTGGGGTAAATTAGCCTCTAGAGGTTGATAGCGCGATCGCTCTTGCTGCCAAAAGCGATTTAATTCTATAGAATCAGCTTTTTGCCACACTGCTGCATCCCAGCGCACCACCTCCACATTTTTAGATGCTACAGCTTTCAAATCTCCAGAAAGCTCTAGTAAATCCCCAAACCAATCTCCTGCTTTTAAAGTTGCTAATGATTGAGATTTTCCATCTTCTCTCAGACGCACATTTCCGGAAATAATTAAAAATTCGCTTTTGGTATCTGTAGACCAAATTACAACCCCAGTCTGATAAGGACGAATTTCTGCTTGATTTCTCAAGTGAATTTGCTGCTCAGGAGTTAACAAGCAAAAAGGCAACTTCTCCCACCGCAAATACTCTTGTAAGTTCATATATAATAACTAAAAATTAACCTGTAGCTTGACATTAATATTTTTAATTTTATCTTCTAACCATTGCTCGAAAAGCTCATCTTCTAGTTGTTGCTTCAACTGTTCGTCTAACGAAGCATCTAAGATTTTTTCCACGCGAACTAGATACCAAAGTCCTTCAATTTCCAGTGGTTCTATCAACTCTCCTGGCTTCGCTAAGTTGATAGCAGCCCTGAGTATATCTGGCAATGTACCTTTACTAATTGCTCCCATCATCCCATTTAAAGTTCGGTCTTCTGTTATAGAATATTCCTGGACTAGCTGCTCAAATTTTGCGCCATCTTCGATAATTTGACTTTTCAACTCTTCAGCCAGTGCTTGTTCTTCTACAACTAAACGCGATAGCACTACCCGGTCTAGAAATATCTTGCGTTCAATAAAATATTCCTGAATGTTTGCTTCAGTAACTTGAGCTTTGAGTTTTTCTAACTTTAAACTAGAAGTGATTTGCCTTTTGAAGGTAGAGTAATCTAAACCTTCCTGAGCTAGCCATCTTTGAAAACTTGCCGAGTCAGTTAACTGATTATTTAATCTAAAATCAATTACCACTTGTTCGATTAAATCAGAACTAATATCAATATCCTCTAAGGTTTGTAATTCCTGTTCTAAAACGTGCTGACGCATAATTTCCCAAAGAACAGAATTAAGTTTCCCAGAAGACTCCAGGTATCTTAATGCTTGTCCAAGAGAAATAGGCTGCTCGTCAGCTGTCAAGAATAAGCTAGACTCCATAATTGAAGCTTTATTGAAGGCTTGTAAAATATTTTTGCACCAACGACGCTATTCAACGAAGCTTGTTATAACGTTAATTGTAACGTTGCAAACATACAACAGCCTTGTGTTAGTTGACAAAAAAACCGTTACTTCAAATAAATTAACAAGTTCAATCCGGGAATTGTGCGGGAGAGAGTCCACAAAAGTAGGGTGATGTAAAGTAAACCCAAACTCCACTGATACCACGCAAGTGTCGAAATTATGCCGGGGAGGTGTTCGTCTCGCAAGCGAATGTCGTTGAATCCCAATTTAAGTAGATTGTTGAGGGCAAAATCGTAGTAATTCAGCCAGTTCCAGCCACGGTTCCACAATAAAGGCATATATCGCTCGCGAAACGCTTGATTCCTTGGTATTACAGCTAATCGTCCAATCAGCAATCGTAACTGCCGCATCGTCCCGTCTTCTGTAAAATAAGAAACCTCCATTAAGTCGTGATAACGACCTTGTTGGTAAAGCCGGAATAATAAAGCTGCTGGTAAGGGGGCGATGATAGTTAATATACATGCCAACGACAGCCAAGGCTGTTCTGCACTGCGAAAAATGGCGATCAAGCCAAATATTGCTAAGACACTAAAACTAGTTACTATCGCAGTGACTTCGTTGATTGTAGGAATAATTGGTACTGGAAGTAAGCGACGGTAGCGATCAATTAGCCAAAATACAAAACCGAAGTAAGCGATCGCTATCATTCCTACCCCAAACACTAACCCCACACTTGTACCATAACCAGAAAGCAGCAGCAGTACACTTAATGCCAGCCAATTAAGAGCTTGCAACAACCATCCGAAGAATGAAAGAGGTTCACCCACAACTATGCGCGAACTCACTTGCGTGTATATTTCTGTATTGATATCTGCAATACTAAGTAACTCATTGTTGTTGCGAAATAATTGTACTTGACGGCGGTGTCTAATAGCATCCGCTTGAGTTGCAGAAAAACCCACATTAATCAAACGTTCTAAGGAAGCACTATTAATATTTGTACCAACCAAAAGCCGGCTTAATTCTGTTAATCGCAGTCGCTGTTTTGTATACTCCACTTGATTAGCATCGGCAATTTGCTGCTGCTGGCGAAAATTTTGTCCTAAATTCCGCAATACATTTTGATTACCTTGCAACGCAGGTACGTAAAGCATTTTGCCAATTTGACCAACATTCCCTAAAATTTTCGCTTGATTAGAATTAAAACTTAAACCAGATACATTTAAATAAGCGTCTTCCGCAAAGCCAGCATCGCTAAAATCTGCTTGATTGAGAATGCTAGCACCGCGCAGATTTACAGCTTGGTTAAACTGCGCTTCCCGAAAAGTAACAGCTTGCTCAAAACTCGCTTCTGTTAGCAAGAGTAATTGATTAAAATTAGCTTGAGTAAACTGTGCTTGGTTCGCAAAACGCACATTAGAAAAATCAGCATTTCCTTGCCATTGCACATGAGTGAATTTCGCCAACTGCTTAAAAATTGCAGAACTGAAGTTAGCATCCTTAAAGATGCTATCTTGAAAATAAGCGCTATCCTGAAATTTTGATTGTTTAAAATTAGCTTTCTCAAAAAAAATACTTCCCTGAAAATTACTTCCTTGCCGAAAGTTTGCGCTGACAAAATTGGCGGAATGACTAAATCGTGTTTCCTTCCAATTAGTTGTTTGGATAAAGCTTGCACCTTGGGCATCCACAGTCTGAAGAAAGAATGTATTTGGAAATTGCACTTCCCCATTGAAGCGAGTTTCCACGATTTGCAAAGCACCACGAAAAACACTAATCTCACTAGATGGAATTGTTCCCAAAAGTGATTTACAGTCTTTCGGACTTGGTAAACCCACAGCCAGTGCATCCACACAAACTCCGCGTAAGCGTTCGAGTTGTTCTTTTTCAGTTGCGGTGAAAATCGAAGCGATTCCTTGCCCGTACAGAGGTGTTCTTAAAGCCAAATCACTACCAATAAAATCACCCTGAATCAGAGAGTAGCTCAAGTCTAAACCTAAAGGTTTTGCACCAGCCTTTTGCAATTCTTTTCGCAAAACTTGATAAAAAACATCATGAAAAACAGCGTTTTCTGGTCTTAAATCTATCACCATCTGCCGCAAATCCACCATCAAATTGCCTTCGTGCAGCGTCGGTGTCCGCAATCGCTCTTGCAACAATTCTATAGTTAAAGGCGTGCGTTCTGGTTGCGCTTGTACAGGTAGAGGAAAAAAGAATATAAACAAAGTAATCAAAACGCAGAGGATCGCAAAGGTTAAACGCAGAGGTTCGCACAGTAGTTTCTCAGCGTTACTCAGCGCTTTCCTCAGCGCTCCTTTGCGTTTAAAAAATAATTTATCCAAACCGACTGTTTATCACTTATCGTTAATCAGCAGAACAATTTTACCTGTCACAGACCCAGTTTCTAGTAATTGATGAGCTTTTGCCGCTTCTGCTAAAGAAAACTGATGACCAACGTGAATTTTTAACTTACCCTCATCAATCCAGGTAGCACACTGCTCAAGAATTTCTGCATGATGCTGCTGCGCTGACACCATTTTTTGCACCATCGGTGTCAGCATTAATTCAAAACCGATGCGGAGATTGCGGTTTCTAGCAGTTTTCCAAACAGTATTCGCGTCTGGTTCTAAAATCGTCACAATATCGCCATACACGCGCACTGCTGGAAAGGTTTTGTGAAAAGTTTCTCCACCCACAGTATCAAAAGCTAAGTCTACACCTTCCCCACCAGTCCAATCTAAAGCCGCTTGTACAAAATCAGTTTGTTTGTAAAAAATTACTTCGTCTGCATTCAGTTGTTTAACGAAATTAGCCTTTTCTTGAGAACTTACAGTTGTGCAGACATCAGCGCCTTTGAGTTTCGCCAGTTGAATTGCTACATGACCAACACCACCAGCACCCGCATGAATCAAAACTTTTTCCCCAGGTTCGAGTCGTCCTCTTTCGTACAAAGCTTCCCAGGCAGTGATTAAAACTAAAGGTGCAGCAGCAGCTTCCGCAAAGGACACCGAAGCCGGTTTACGGGCAACAAATCGCTCATCAACAACAGTAAATTCTGCATAATTACCTTGGTGTGCCCCCAAACCGCCATTGCAAAAATATACCTCATCGCCTACGCGAAAACGCTGCACAGCAGCACCTACTGCCTCGACGACACCTGCACCATCACATCCTAAAATGGCAGGCATATTATCTGGGTAGAAAGTGCCGCGTTTGCGTAATTTTGTATCAATCGGGTTAACCCCAGCTGCCATCAAGCGTACCAAAAGTTCGGTTTCTCCTGGGGGGATGCCAGGGTTAGGGATTTCCTGCACTTGCAGAACTTCGGGATTTCCTGCTGCTGTCATTAAGACTGCTTTCACGACTTTTTCCTTTGCACTCAAGTTTGATGTACTCTCCTTAGGCAACTTTACCGCAATAGGGAAAAGAGCGATCGCCTTAATCCTACAATAAATGTACACTTTTGTACACTTATTTCTATGTCTAAGTACTTGAGTATTACGGAAGCTAGAAAACAACTGAATCAACATGGTGATTTGTCTGTCATTTACGCGATCGCACAGCAGAATTATTCCTACTGTTGATGTCGTGCGATCGCACAGAGTGCCCGTCGTAGACATCGCCACATCTCTAGATTAGACATTAGATGTATAATTGCTGAATACTTCGTGTACTTACTGGTTAAAACTATTAAATGATTACCGTTACACCAGAAGAAATTAGTCAGTTTCGCAGCCAATTCGAGGATAATCCAGATGTCCGTGCTGTTCTTGATCTGATTGAGCAGCGTAATGGAAATTTAGAGACAGCAGCTAAAATATTGGCAATTAGGGCTGGTTATGAACCATCCAGAAAATCAAATATTTTGGACGAGTTGTTAGAAAAATCCCGCAAGATAATCTGCCAACAAGAGTTTAGAGACGAATTGGCAGCAGGGATAATACCTCTTGTTATAGAACCCTTGGCAATGAGTGCTGCTATTCCTCCAGGATTGGCAAGTGTAGTTGCTATTTATGTGTTTAAAATTGGGGTGAAAAAATTTTGCCAGGTTCCCGATTCTGAATCTTAAACTCCTGTGGCGGTGAAAGCTGCCCAATAGAAAGGATTTTTAAAAGGATATGGCTTACGATGCCTAGTTTGTAATAAATATTCCTCAGCAAGTATTTGGTCATCTTCTTCAAGTTGAGCAAAAATTTCTTCAATTTGCGGCTGATATTTAACTAACAGTGCTTCAAATTCCTCTGTTGTTAAATTTCGCAACCACTGTTGTGCTTGATTGAGTGCTAAGGAGACACTATTTATTGTTTGCAGGTTTTCATAAAATTTCATCATCAAAAACGCTGTAGATAAATCACTCACAGTCCACAAACTACTGACTACAGCTTGACTACCAGCTAACAGAAAACCGCTAGGTAAACCAATGTATTCGTCACTGATATTGTTAAAATCTATCAATCCAGTTTCGCACGCAGAAAGGGTGACGAGGCGACATTTTTCTAACTTGAGAGTGAAGATTTTATCTAAGGTAAGGCATTTGTCTAAATCATGGGTTTCCCCTACTCGTAAATTCAGATAACGTTCAGAGTCAGGTTTTGTCGGTACGTCAGCGACGGGTGCATTTGCCAAAATTAGGGCTGATTTACTGGGATTCATTAAGTTAAAATACCCGTGACAGCTAAAGTGGGTGCAGTGGTAAGTATTTAAGTCAGTATTATTAATAGCTGTGAGTGTCGCTTCTGTTTTTTTCAGAACGTTGGAAGTATTAAAGTAGCTTTGAATAACTTGTACTTCCAAATCGGTGTAATTCAGGTCTTCTGTGGGATTTTGAATTGCAAATAGAGATTGAAAATCAGGACGTTTGCGCTGTTGTACCTGTTGCAGTAGTTGACAACTGGGTGCATAGTTCTACGGTATTAATAGCTGCAAAAAATGCATCATAAGCCTGATAGAACTTTTGGTTTTGTTTGTAGGCTAAACCAAGTCTGTATTGAGTTTGTAAATATTTCTCAGGAAATACTTGACGAGTGCGAACTGACAAAGCATTATGACAATAAACGATAGCTTTTTCAAGATTTTCTACTTTCCCTCCTTGGATTCTTTGAATGTAAATACCAGCTAAATTGTCTTGTGTGTCTGCCCACTCTTCAGGGAATACTTCTCGTATACGGATTTTTAAGGCAGCTTGGTAGTGGGTGATAGCTTTTTCGAGGTTTTCTTCCTTTTCTCCTATAATTTCTTCGGCTATTTCGGCATAAAGCGCACCCAGATTATTGTTGATGTTTCCCCAATTCTGTGGAAACGCTTCTTGAGTAAAAACTTGCAGTGCAGCCTCATAATAACTAATGCTTTTCTTAATATTTTCAGATTTTTTCCCTTTGATTCTTCTACGATAGCAAATTGCAAGGCTATTCTGCGTACATGCCCAATTTTCAGGAAATAGGTCTTGAGTCACAACTTGTAAGGCTCTTTCATGATTGCTAATAGCTACTTCCAGGTTTAATTCAGGATTACCTAAAACTCTATCACGGTAAGCATTTCCTAAATCACTAATGGTACTTGCCCAATTTGCGGGAAATAGGTCTTGAGTAAAAACTTGTAAGGCTGTTTGATAATAGCTAATAGATGTTTCTATATTCTCGGCTTTATCTCCTTTAATTCTATGATGATAAGCGTTTCCTAAACCTTGTTTAATCATTGCCCAATGCCCAGAAAATTCCTCGCAAGTAAAAACTTGTAAGGCTGCTTGATAATAGCTAATAGATATCTCTATATTCTCCGCTTTATCTCCTTTGATTTTTTCATGATAAGCCGCTCCTAAACCAAATTGAATCATAGCCCAATCTTCAGAGAATTCTTCCCGATTCAAAACTTGTAAGGCTGTTTGATGATAGTTAATGGCTGTTTCTATATTCTCCAGCTTACTCCCAAATTTTCTCTCAATGTAAGCAAAAGCCAGATTATATTGTATCCATGCGCACTGGTAAGATGATTCCCAACGAGTAAAAATTTCTAAGGATATTTCGTAACCAATAATCGCAATTTCTTTATTAATCGCTATATTTCCTTTCTGAAACCACTGGATAAAATAGCTGAACAAATTCACATTATGAGCAAAATCATATTCTATTGTATGTTCTGCTTTTTTTAGCAAAATCCTTGCCCAAGTTTGATACTTCAATTCCGTTAATGTATCCTTAAATATGAAAAAATTTGCTTCGAGTAATGGATAATGATTTTCAATAAATAAATTGAGTTATTCTAAATTTTTATGTCTAGTAAGAGTTGTTATTTCCGATAAAATTATAATGAAAGAATTCAATTCTTTTAAATCATCTACATGCGAAGGAGTATTTACTTCTATTTCCCTAATTACTTGTTGAAAAAATGGGTCTTCTTCTAGTAGCTCAGCCATGCTGATTAGCAAATCTTCTAACTTGTAGACCTCGGCTGATTTAGGTTCGCTTTTTTGCTTTATAATATTTGCTACTTGACGCATAGTCTGAACCAATCCTGCATCAACAACTCCATGCTCAATCCATGACCGCCAAAATAGTGGGTCACCTGGAGAATAAATGAGCATTTCTTTAATAGGCTGAAGATAAGCTTCAGTGTCACTTTCCTTTAAAGTAGCGGGTAACTTAGAAAACGCTAATTCTACAATATCCCTTCGGAGAAGTAACGCTAAATGCTGCAATTTATCAGCATCTTCTTTCCGTATTGTTTCGAGTTCAAATGATTTATATTCCATTACTGAAGTAAAGTAGAAATCTACTATTTCTCCATTTATATGAAGTAAAAATATTAATTCTTGCTCTTGTTTAGTTGATAAGATTTCCTGAATCAGATTTTCATACAAATGTTGGCGTTCTTCGTTTATAAACATTAGAAACTTTTTTTCCCTATAAAATTTTTATAAGAAAGATTACAAAGCTTAAACGGAAACTTGTAGATAACAGCACCTGTGAGCAAAATGACTAAAGTGTATCCTAACAATTTAACGTGGGAGCAGTGGGAATTAATAGCAGACATATTTCTCAAAGCAAAACTAGGCGGTCGTTCTTGGTCAAAATCACCTTTGTATACTTCTGAGAAACTTTTTCCACCACCTGTAGAAGCTGAAAACACTAAAAATGGTTAAAATTTACGCTTTGGTAAAATTCGCAGGCACGACAATAAATCACAATTAATATTGTAGTTATAATTTTACCCCCTCTAATTGGCTTTGTACGGGTTTACACGTTAGGTACAAGATATGAACCTCCGACTGGTGCCGCAAACGCTCCAGTAAAATATGAAACTAGCACATTTTTTGGAACCCTTGCTATATATAGATTTTGGAATATGCAAGTCAGGAGGTACTACACTTAGTATATTCGTGTTTAAACTGATAGATTTTCATCACGGGTAATGTGTTCTCTACGACGAGCGAGCGCCCTACATCTACATTCAACAAAAAATCTAGCTACTGAAGTTTTTAAGATTATCCCTTAATTGTTGATGAATGCGATCGCCCAGTGACAGTTTCAAGTAACAGCAGAATGCGATCGCAATTGTTATTTCAGTGATCGCATTTATAGATTTGGCGTTCGCAATTGCTATTTCAGCGAGCGCAATTATGATTTCGGCGATCGCAATTGTTATTTCAGTGATCGCATTTATAGATTTGGCGTTCGCAATTGCTATTTCGGCGATCGCATTTATCGATTTGGCGTTCGCAATTGCTATTTCGGCGATCGCATTTATTGATTTGGCGATCACATTTATTGATTTGGCGACTGCAATTGTAATTTTAGCGAGCGCATTTATTGATTTGGCGATCGCAATTGTGATTTCAGCGAGCGCATTTATTGATTTTGTGTTCACAATTGCTGTTTCGGCGATTAAGGATATGGCGGAGCAAGTTTCCGTCTGCGTGAGAATTTCAGGTAACAGGAAGATGCGTTGGCGTAGCCCGCCGCAGGCATCGCTACTCACTTTACAGTATTCAAATCTTGTCGCTCTAACACCACATTGAAAATTAGTGTAAAACTCACGCCAGGGATGAGTCGGCGCAAAACTTGTAGATGAGCTTCTGCATCACTGCGGCGACGAAAACGAGCTATAATCTGGTTCTGCATATTAGGTTTAAGTCGGACTATACACCAAGGACTGAGTTTTTCAAGGTAGGTCATCGAATTCTCCTGGTAAAATCTGTAATTTCCAAGACAAAAGCCAGCCTACTGTGACGGTGGCTGGCAAGAAATATCAGAATGATATTGAAATTAGATTCAATTGCTACTCACTCTTGTCTGGAAAACAAAGCTTCTGCAACAGTTCTTCGGGGATATCCTCAAAGTGTTCCAGCAGAAAGTTCATCAGGGCAAGGTGGCGTAAATAGGCTGGCATGGGACGGCGGTAGTTTTTACCTCTAGCAAACCAGCGCCGAACTGTGGATAGGGAACGGGAGCAAATCTGAGCTATTTCTTCGTGGTTCACCTGCCACTTGGTGTAAAACTGCTTGGGAGTCATACCCAACTGACAATAACTGTAGAGTTGTATCAAATCTTGCTCTCGCTGTTTGAGTGGATGAGGATTCATAAGTCTGTTTCCTCGCTGATTGGTTCTAAATCTTTTTCCCAAGCAATATCGGCAGATGTCCAAGCAGCACTGGGGCTATCTTTGCTCAACCAAATCAAATAGCACCAACTCCAGCCGCAGCGATCGCAAGCAAAGCTATAAAATCGACCAATGACAATACCCCAGTCAGTATCGCTTTCAGTAGAGAGCCAACGCAAGCGATCGCCATATAAAAATCTGGGTGTCTTAGCTACATTGGGAAAGTTAGCGGGAAGCTCAATAGATGTGTCTGGCCATTTGAGGTTAATCAAGCCTGGGGCTATATCTTGGTGACTGTGCCGGATGAGATTGAGATAAGCGGCAATCAACTTACCATTGATGCTGTAAGTTAATTGAGAAATCAGAATCGCAGCTAGACTTTCTATTTCTTGCTGCTGGAGTTGTATCCAAGCACTATCAAAGTCAGCATCAGAGTAGTTGTTGAGCTTTGCCAGTAATTCTGTAATACCGAAATCATCTAAAGCTTGTTGATAAGCTCTGTGTTGATCTGTTTTGTAGCTAACAGGCTTTAACATGGAAAATGTCTCCTGTGATATGGGGGCCAAAAGCCAGCATCCGCCCTGAGAAAGTTGATGGCTGGCTTTTGACTTATCAGTAATTATACGCTAAAATAAAGTGTTTTAATGTTAAATAGTGTGTTTTAATGTATTTAAAATAAAAACACACTAAATCGCTTATGATGATGAAATGGGAAAAGTAACTGTAACTCTTTATATGGAAGAAGAAGACAAAGAAGCCCTGCAATTGTTGGCTGATGCAGAGGAGCGCTCTTTGTCTCAGATGGCAGTGTTAATTGTGAAACGAGCAATTAAACAAGCTCAGAATGAGGGCAAAATTCCACCAAGTCAGGGGAAATGATGTGTAAACGCTTTGTGCTTTTGACAAGTCATTGCCTAGTGTGTCAAAAGTATTTTTGCTTATCGTCTTTGGGACGTTATTTTAGGTTAAAAAATTCCGATCGCGGAATTAAACGTGCTAAGTATATTTGTTTGGGCTAGGGGAAAAAATAACAGATTCCCTGGTTGTCAAAACAGTTAATACGTAAACTCATAATTTTTTAGGCGAAATAGACAGTCATATCGCCTAAGTCGCTAACAAACTATGCTCAATATCAGTCAACTTGAATCTTCCCTGTGGGAAGCCGCAGACCAACTCCGCGCTAACTCAAAACTCAATGCTAATGAATACAGTATGCCCGTACTGGGGCTAATCTTTCTTCGCCATGCGACAAATCGCTTCAATGCTGTAAAGGCGGAGATTGAAAAGGGTTTATCCTCGCGGGGTGGAAAAAAACGCCCGATTACTATAGATGACTTTAAAGGAAAGTCAGCAATTTTTTTACCAATTGAGGCTCAGTATGATCGCATCTTGAATTTGGCAGAAAACGCAGATATTGGCAAGGCGATCAATGCAGCGATGAAAGCGATTGAGGATGAAACTAAGATGTTGCAAGGGGTGTTACCGAAGGAGTACACCAGTTTTGAGCAAGATTTGCTCTATAACTTAGTGCGAATTTTTGACCGGGAAGAGTTGCGTAACGCCACTGGTGATGTGTTTGGGCGAATTTATGAGTATTTTCTGAATAAGTTTGCTATGAGTGGCGCACAGGAAGGAGGAGAATTTTTTACACCGCCTTCTTTGGTACGCACGATTGTAAATATGATTGAACCTGACCGAGGAAATGTCTTAGACCCTGCTTGCGGTAGTGCGGGTATGTTTGTGCAGACGGGACATTTTGTGGAAAATCGCGGTGAGGATGCAGCTGCAAAGATTACTTTTTACGGACAGGAAAAATCCGATACTAACACCCGTTTGGCGCGAATGAACTTAGCGGTTCATGGGTTAGAAGGGATTATTCGCCAGGGTAATACTTTTTACGATCGCTGGGAAGAGTTGCTGGGTGAATGTGATTTTGTCATGTCTAACCCGCCCTTTAATGTGGATGGGGTAAGCCCAGAGAAGGTGAAGACTGACTCCCGGCTGTTTACTGAAAAAAAGATACCGGGAATTGCTGCCAAAACTAAAGCAGTGAGCAACGCAAATTACCTCTGGATACAGTATTTTTACAGTTATTTAAATGAACGAGGTAGAGCCGGGTTTGTGATGGCGAGTTCGGCATCGGATGCGGGACATGGGGAAAAGGAGATTCGAGAGGAGTTAATCGCCACTCAAGCGGTGGATATGATTATCTCCATTGGGACGAACTTTTTTTACACAAAATCGCTACCTTGTACATTGTGGTTTTTCGACAAGGGAAAACCAACAGAACGCCAAGATAAAGTGTTGATGATTGATGCGCGGAATGTCTACCGGGTAGTGACGCGCAAAATCCGCGATTTTAGTGAAGAACAACTTCAGAATATCACGGCGATCGCTTGGTTGTATCGCGGTCAGCAGGAACGTTATTTAGAGTTGGTGCGGGAATATTTAAACAAGACGCACCAAGAAGCGGGGACTATTGCAGGTGCGTTGACACAGTTGGATTCACCGTTAGTTAAGTTGACGCAATTGTTGCATACTTTTAGCGATAGTCTTGGGGCTTCGCTTCCTTTATTAAAGGATTTACCCGAAGTTGAGGGATTAGTTGCTGAAGATATCGCCAATCAGAATATAGAGACTTTCCGCGCTACTTTGTCTGAGTTGGAAGCGGGAATTCAAGAATTTACTGCGGCAAGAGATGATTTAATTGGTGAATTACAAGTGCATCTTGCATGGTTTGCAGAGAATCACCTAACCCCCCTACCCCCCTTCCCTTGTAGGGAAGGGGGGAAAGATCATTACTCCCCTCCCCTTGTAGGGGAGGGGTTGGGGGAGAGGTCACTTTCTACTAACGAAGCGCAAAAAGACTGTGCAGCAAGGTTTGCACTTTTTATTCCCCAATTGAAAACTCTGCAAAAGCACATCAACGAAGTGCATAAAGTCGCTACTCGCGCTGTGGAACTGGCGGAGAAAAAGTTAGACGCGCGTAAACAAGAAACTTGGGACGCAAAGGAAATTAAAAAACAACGTGATGCACTGGATTTAGTGCGAGATGAAGCTATTTTTGCTATTAAGTCTACGCTGTATGTGAAAGCACAAGTTACCTGGTTACAATCTCGCTTTCCCGAAGCGGTGTTTGTGGATGTATCAGGGTTGTGTAAAGTGGTAACGCGGGATGAAATAACCCAGCAGGATAGTAGTTTAACACCTGGGCGTTATGTGGGTGTGACCGCTTTGGATGGAGAAGATGAGGAGGATTTTGAGGAGAGAATGCGGGAAATTCATTTAGAGTTGGCAAGTTTGAATGAGGAAGCGGTGGAGTTAGCGGCGAGTATTGCGGCGAATTTTGAGGAGTTGGGAATGTAATGTGGAGTAAAGCAACTCTTGGCCAAATTGCTGATGAAGTTGGAGGAAGTATTCAAACCGGGCCATTTGGTTCTCAATTACATCAAAGTGATTACCAAAGTTATGGTACACCCGTTGTCATGCCACAAAATATCGTCAACGATAAAATTACAGAAGATTCTATTGCTTATGTAGATGATGTTATGGTGCGTAAGCTATCCCGCCACGTTCTTCAAGTAGGAGATATTGTTTATCCTCGTCGTGGTGAACTTAATAAGAGAGCAATTATTAGTCAAAGAGAATCAGGTTGGTTATGTGGTACTGGATGCGTCAAAATTAGTTTAGCTAATAGTCCTATTTTCCCATCATTTTTATTTTATTACCTCAAGCAATCTCAGGTTGTTAAATGGATTGAAAATAAAGCAGTAGGTTCAACAATGCTGAACCTAAATACTGGAATATTAAGGTCGCTTGAAGTTCAATACCCTAATTACCAAACTCAACAACGCATAGCTGAGATTCTCTCAAATTACGATCGCCTCATCGACAACAACAACCGCCGAATAGCACTGCTGGAAGAGTCAATCCACCAGCTTTACAAAGAATGGTTTGTGCGATCGCGCTTCCCTGGCTACGAGTCAGTGAAGATAATTGATGGTATTCCAGAGGGGTGGAAGTTTAAAAAGCTTGAAGAACTTGGGTTACTTGGTAGAGGTAAATCTAAACACCGTCCGAGAAACGATCCTTCCTTATATGGAGGAAAATTTCCATTTATTCAAACAGGAGAAGTTAAAGAAGCATCTTTATACATTACAAATTACAGTCAAACATATAACGAAAAAGGTTTAGCTCAAAGTAAGCTGTGGGATGCTGGAACATTATTAATTACTATAGCTGCAAACATTGCAGAGACAGCTATATTAACTTTCTCGGCTTGTTTCCCAGATAGTGTAGTTGGTTTTATAGCTAATTCCAATCAAGTAAGCGCAGAATTTATCAAATATTCTATCGATACTATTAAAGTAAGAATGCAGAATGTTTCAAGTGGTGCGGCTCAAGATAATTTAAGTTTAGAAAAAATCAGAATTTTTGATTTTTTAGTTCCTGATAAAGAAACTATGCAACTTTTTACTAGAATAACTAACCCTATGTTCTTGCAGATGAAAAACTTACTTGTAACAAATGAGAATCTTCGCCAAGCCCGTGATTTACTCCTTCCTCGCCTGATGAACGGAAGCATCGCCGTGTAAAAAATTCTTTATAAGGTTAAATATTACCTTACCAAAAGCTTACCTTGACTTCTGGCTGCGGAAATCGCCCCACTGTTAGCTGTAAAAACTTTAATTCCTGGGACAGTCACATAATCACCATCATCAGTAATTATTTGTTTAACTCCTGCTTTATCCATCGCTTCTAATATCAGCAAGTCGTAACCATCAAGCAACTGAGTTTGAAACCTAGTAAGCGCAGTATTAGTTTTAGTTTCGTCTATCAATATTTCCGTACAAGCAGCAATTGATATAACCTGTTTCCAAGCAATTTCTACTTCTGCAACTACCTTTGCTCTTTCTGCTGGGTGGTTATGACGGTAATCTTTTGGTTTTATAGTAGAAGAAAATATTTCTCTTTCTGTCTTCTCAATCTGATGAGCTAATTCTGCAAAAGAAAGACCACAATAAAGCAGCAAGGAATTAGCAGAAATAGCCTTGGCTACATAGGAAGGATATTCTGTAATCTGATAAGGACGAGATGAAATACTGGCATTAGTATATGTGTACCAATACCAGACATTTGTATCCACTAAAAAAATATCACTCTTGTTAGGATTATCAGACTGGATATCAACAACCTCAGCCTGAACTGTATAATTTACAGCCATTAATATGTATTTGCTTGTTCGCTGATAACTTGGTCTACCCGACTACGAAAATCAGGGTCGGAATAATACCGTTTTGAGTTTTCAATTACTAACTTAAGTATCTGCTTACCAACCGCATTAAGATTAGAAAACTTTAGCAGACGATTTAGCTTATCTGGCTCAATATCTCGAAGTAATTGTCCAATTGCAAAATTGAAGAAGGGAGAAGCAAATATTTCCACTCCTGCAAAGTCTAGCTCAACCTGATGCTCTGCTAATAATTCTGGATAAACCAAATCATACACCTTCTGACCATCGCCCGGTGTAATACAGTTTTTGCCTATTAAGGTAAGGATTTCGTGCTTCATACTTAAATCTCTCCCTTAAAACAACAGCTCGTCATCAGCTTCAAAGTCCAAAGCATACAGTGACTCATCGCACAGGAGCGTAATGTTTACCAGTGTTCCTCCAAAAAAAGTTTGTTTATTTTCGTAAATTTCCCCATTCTCATCTATTGTCGCACATCCATCATGGCTTAGAATTTGAAGTTTACCCTTATTTATATGAACAAATTGTTTTAAATAGTCAAGACCAATACCACCCGTCACCTGTCCACCTCTGGTAGTTGTCCCTTTCTGAAAAGCCCATTTTAAGGCTTCATCTGCGGGTAAATGACCATTTTTATGGAAATCACGTACATTTTGGGGAATTCCAACACCAAAGTCAACCACAGTGAGATTAAGTTCTCTTAAGCGGGGAAAATATTGTCCGCAGCTAAACACACCAATGTCAGTTTTTCCATGCTCAAAAGCATTTGCATAGATTTCACAAGTAGTTCCAACAATTACAGTCTTTAAAATATTGCTAACGTGAACCCAACCTCTACCTAGCCAATGTTCGGCTAAGTAGTAAATTAAACTATCTTTATCTTGAGATAAATCTTCTCTGTAAGGAATAGAATTACCTTGTCGTGGTTCGTCACCAGCATTAAATGCGTACATGAAACCATTTTGTTTCAAGTTTGCACAAACATTTCTTTTTACCGTTTCCCAGTTCAAGGTAACTTTACCGCCCCGTGACTCAATTAGTCGAGCCAAACCTCCTAAAAATGCAACGGCGTTTTGTCGTAAAAAGTGACAACGGGAAAAATCAAAAATGACTTCTTCTGTCTCTGCTTGAACTCTCTGCCATAGTTGGGATAAGCAGTCAAAATCCTTTGGTTTGTCATTAATCGTGGGAATTTCCAGAATTAGGCTCACAACACTAATTGCAAAGCTTTAGATCGCATAATACCAGGTAAATATTATTGATGAGCCGTTTTTATTCGTAAGTAATAGTCATTAAATAATAATGAAGGCTGTGATGAGCAAAAATACTATTTTCCCAATACCTTACAGGTGATACTTGCTACTTACCCAATTCCAAAGCTATCAATATAATAGCTATCTGTATCACCTATCACCCCCATGAGTGCCGAATATTCCGAAGACCGCCTGGTGCAACAAACTACCGCTAACTTCTTTGAACAAACCCTGAAATGGCACTCAGTTTACGCATACAAAAAAGAAACTTTCGGGATTAACGGCACACTAGGACGCAAGGATAAACGGGAAGTTGTTCTCACACGCTATCTTCGCCAAGCACTAGAGAGATTTAATCCTGGTCATCCAAACCAAGTATACGACGATGCGATCCTTGCATTCACCGCATCCAATATTTCAGACCAATTAATCACCATCAACCAGAAAAAATACCAACTTATCCGTGAAGGTATCCTAGAGAAACCCTACAAAAACCCACACGGTGAAACTATCAATCCCCGCTTGAAAGTGATTGACTTTCAAAACCCAGAAAATAACCATTTCCTGGTTGTGCGGGAGTTGTCTATTAAAGGTTCTCTCTATTCCAAACGACCTGATATTATCGGCTTTGTTAATGGTATTCCTTTACTATTTATTGAACTTAAAGCCACGCACCGCAACGTCAGAGTCGCTTACGAAGACAACTACACCGACTATAAAGACACTATCCCCGAAATTTTCCATCACAACGCCATAGTCATGTTGAGTAATGGAATAGTGGGGAGAGTAGGTAGCATCACCAGTCGCTACGGCCACTTCCAAGAATGGAAACGTCTAGAAGAAGAGGAACTCGGCAAAGTTGACTACCAAACAATGTTAATGGGGATGTGCCGCAAAGACAATTTCCTCGACATCATCGAAAACTTCATCCTCTTTGATGACAGTAGCGGTAAAACAATCAAAATTCTGACTCGTAATCACCAATTTCTTGGTGTTAACCGTGCATTTACCGCCATTCAACAACGGCAAGTCCGAAAGGGGAAACTTGGCGTTTTCTGGCATACTCAAGGTAGCGGGAAATCTTACTCAATAGCATTTCTCACGCGCAAAGCCCACCGCCAATTACCAGGTAATTTTACCTTTGTCATCGTCACAGACCGCCAAGAATTAGATAATCAAATCGTGCAAACCTTTGCTGGCGTTGGTGCTATCAAAGAAAATAACACCCAAGCCGCCAGTGGTGAACAATTAGCTGAATTACTCAAAGACAACCATCGCTACGTTTTCACGCTAATTCACAAATTCAACAAACCTGGTGAGATTTACTCCCACCGTCCCGATATTATCGTCATCTCCGACGAAGCGCACCGCACCCAATACGGTAAACTCGCGGAAAATATGCGCCAAGCTTTACCCAATGCATCTTTCATCGGCTTTACTGGTACACCCTTAATGGAGTCGGAAGAAGACCAACTTACCCGTCGAGTTTTCGGCGGCTACGTTTCCACCTACGACTTCCAACGCGCTGTAGAAGATGGTGCAACAGTACCTCTCTACTACGACAATCGAGGCGAAGAATTATATTATGACGACAAAGGCACTCAACGCCAGGTTGCAGCTGATAAAGAACTAAATCAACGCCTCGCCACCGCCATCGAACAATTTGACCTCGACGCAGAACAAGAAGAAGCCGTCCGTCGCCGCTTGGGGGGAGAATATCTCATCCTCACCGCCGAAAAACGTTTAGACCGAATCGCCCAAGACTTAGTAGCTCACTATACCCAACGTTGGCAAACCGGAAAAGCGATGCTTGTTTGTCTAGATAAGATTACGGCTGTGCGAATGCACGGACTTATCGATAAATACTGGAAACAAGCAATACAAGCACAGAAACAATTAGTCAAACAAGCTGGTGATGAACAAGAGAAAGTAGAACACCAGCAACATTTGCAATGGTTGCAGTCAACAGAATATTTAGTTGTGATTAGCGAAGCCCAAAATGAAGTTAAAACTTTTAAAGATTGGGGTTTAGATATAATTCCCCATCGCCAAATTATCAAAAGTCGCAATCTAGAAGAAGAATTTAAGAACGAAAAACACCCTTTCCGCTTTGCTATTGTTTGCGCGATGTGGTTAACAGGCTTTGATGTCCCCAGCCTTGCCACATTATATATAGATAAACCCTTACAAGGACATACTCTCATGCAAGCGATCGCCCGTGCAAACCGCGTCCACGAAGGGAAAAATAACGGCTTGTTAATTGATTACAACGGTATATTAACAAGTCTCCGTGCTGCCCTTGCCAGATACTCCCGTGCAGAAGTAGGAAGCACAGACGAGAGTATAACACCTTACAACGACCTGAACCAATTACAAGAAGATTATGCGATCGCACTTCAAAGTTCTATTGACCACATCGCCAATTTGGGGTTTGACTTGCAAGAATTGGTAGAAACAGAAGGATTTGATAAAATTGCTGCTTTGTCCAGTGCAGTTAATACAGTTTGTACTAACGATGAATCTCGCGCCCGCTTTGAAGTATTAGCAAGGGAAGTCTTTAAAAAGAAACAGGCGCTAATTACTGAACCTAAATTAACAGCACCTTACCAAGGAAGATATAACGCCATTGAGCAAATTTACAAACACTTACACGAACAACACAAAATATCTCTAGATATCAACGCTGTTCTCCGTTCCTTACAAGGTATTGTTAGCGAGTTTATCAACGTTGATACTTCTCGTCTTCCAGGTTCAGAGTCAGGCAAAACTTACAATATCAGCAATATAGACTTTGAGTTATTAAAAGCAGAATTTGCCAATTCCCCAACTAAAAATACCTCAGTTCAAACTTTGAAAGAAGCCGTCGAACGCCAACTTCAGCGAATGATACAACAAAACCCATCTCGCATTGACTACTACACGCGCTATCAACAAGTTATGCAAAACTATAACCGCGAAACTGACCGAGTAGCCATTGAGCAAACATTTGAGGAACTTCTACAACTTGTAAAAGACCTCTCGGAAGAAGACACCCGTGCTGTCCGCGAAGGTTTAAGTGAAGAACACCTTGCCGTTTTCGACTTGCTTTGCTCATCTAAAGATAATTTGGATACCAGAATTAGAAACCGCGTCAAACAAGTTGCTCAGTCGCTAATTGAAGCCGTGAAATCACAATTACAGCAACTAGAAAACTGGCGGGATAAGGAATCTACAAGAGCCACAATTAAGAGTTTTATTTATGATTACTTGTACAGCGAAGACACAGGTTTACCTGTAGATGCCTACGATGATAGCGATGTAGACAACCTGAGTAATATAGTATTTCTCCATATTTATCAGCAGTATAAAAGTGCTAATAAGCATCCTTATGCAGCGTAATAGTACTTAATATTACTCGTTAAAGCGTTTGAGGTTTTGGTGTAAGACTTCGTGAATGCGATCGCTCCAGAAAGGAATCACAGTTTGTCCCTGGCAAAGAGCCTCCAGCGCCGCTTCTTTATCAAATTCCACTAATGTTAAAGGCTGTTCAAGAGAGCAAGTAGCCAAGAGCATCAAGCGCTTCGTTTTTTCTTTAGGGACAAACTCCTCAAATAGCCAAGGCTCCTTTTGTCGCAGTATAACCAAAGTTTCCCGACTAACTTCAAAACTCAACCCGACAGATAGTAAATAATGCATCACAGTTAATACCAATAGGTCAGATATTGAGTAGTAAACATTACGACCTTTACCAGTGGTATTCACTGTTGGCACGACAACACCTTTATCGCGCCAGTACTGTAGTTGACGACGCGAACAATTAGTGATTTGAGCCGCTTCTGTGCTTGTGTAGAATTTTCCTGCCATAGAAATCATCCTAAAGAAGTAGTTTTTTAAATTTAGATTTTTTAAAAGCACATAGCGTACTCATATAATATTGTTTTTTTATGAGTCAAATAACTATTCAATCTCGACTTATTTCTTTTGAATCAAACCGCCAACAACTCTGGAAGTTGATGGCAGATTTAAACACGCCGTTAATTAACGAACTGCTTTACCAGTTAGGTCAACACCCCGACTTCGAGAAGTGGCAACAAAAGGGCAAACTCCCGTCTACCGTTGTGAGCCAGTTATGCCAACCTCTCAAAACTGATCCTCGCTTTGCAGGTCAGCCCAGCCGTTTATATATGTCGGCAATTCATATTGTGGACTACATCTACAAGTCCTGGCTGGCTATACAGAAACGGCTTCAACAGCAGCTAGATGGAAAGATGCGCTGGCTAGAAATGCTCAATAGCGATGCTGAATTAGTAGAACTTAGTGGTGAGAGTTTAGAGGCTATTCGCATTAAAGCCGCTGAAATTCTGGCAACAGCTATGCCAGCATCTGAGTCAGATAGCACTTCACCTAAAGGGAAAAAAGGCAAAAAGGAGAAAAACCCCTCGTCTTCTAGCCCTAAGCGTAGTTTGTCCAATACATTATTTGACGCTTACCAAGAAACGGAAGACATCCTCAGCCGTAGCGCCATCAGCTACCTGTTGAAAAACGGCTGCAAACTTACCGACAAAGAAGAAGATCCAGAAAAATTTGCCGAACGTCGTCGAAAAGTTGAAATCCAAATTGAAAGGCTTACCGAAAAGCTAACGAGTCGAATTCCCAAGGGTCGAGATTTGACCAATGCTAAATGGTTGGAGACACTCCTGACTGCTACAACCACTGTTGCTGAAGACAACGCCCAAGCCAAACGCTGGCAGGACATTCTGTTAACTCGACCAAGTTCTCTCCCGTTCCCCCTTGTTTTTGAAACGAACGAGGATATGGTTTGGTCAAAGAATCAAAAAGGTAGGCTGTGTGTTCACTTCAATGGTTTGAGTGATTTAACTTTTGAGGTGTACTGCGACAGTCGTCAACTGCACTGGTTTAAACGCTTCTTAGAAGACCAACAAACTAAACGCCAAAGTAAAAATCAGTATTCTAGCGGCTTGTTTACCCTTAGAAATGGTCGTTTAGCTTGGCAAGAAGGTAAAGGAGAAGGAGAACCTTGGAACCTTCACCACTTGACTCTCTACTGCTGTGTTGACAATCGCCTGTGGACAAAGGAGGGAACAGAACAGGTTCGTCAAGAAAAAGCAGATGAAATTACCAAATTCATCACAAAGATGAAGGAGAAAAGCGATCTAAGCGAAACACAGCAAGCTTTTATTCAACGTAAACAATCAACACTTACTCGAATAAACAATTCCTTTGAGCGTCCTAGTAAACCGCTTTATCAAGGTGAATCACACATTTTGGTTGGAGTCAGTCTGGGACTAGAAAAACCTGCCACAGCCGCAGTAGTGGATGCGATCGCTAACAAAGTCCTGGCTTACCGGAGTATTAAACAATTACTTGATGACAATTACGAACTGCTAAATCGCCAGAGACGACAACAGCAGTACCTATCTCACGAACGCCACAAAGCACAAAAAAGCTTCTCTCCCAATCAATTTGGGGCATCTGAGTTAGGGCAACAGATAGACAGATTATTGGCTAAAGAAATTGTAGCGTTAGCGAGAACTTACAAAGCTGGCAGTATTGTCTTGCCCAAGTTAGGGGATATGCGGGAGATTGTCCAAAGTGAAATTCAAGCCATAGCCGAAGAAAAATTTCCCGGTTATGTTGAAGGTCAGCAAAAATACGCCAAACAGTACCGGGTTAACGTTCATCGCTGGAGCTACGGCAGATTAATTCAGAGCATTCAAGGTAAAGCCGCTCAGATAGGAATTGTGATTGAAGAGGGAAAACAACCGATTCGAGGCAGTCCCCAGGACAAAGCAAAGGAATTAGCACTTTCTGCTTACAATCTCCGCCTAACTAGGCGAAGTTGACAAATATCTGAACCTTGATAATAGAATAGTCAATAGCGCCGCAGTTCATGCTGCTTGCAGCCTCTGAACTGTGTTAAATAAGGGTTAGTTTGACTGTAGCAATACAGTCTTGCTTTCTGACCCTGGTAGCTGCTCACCCTGATGCTGCTGTCAATAGACAGGATAGGTGCGCTCCCAGCAATAAGGGCGCGGATGTACTGCTGTAGTGGCTACTGAATCACCCCCGATCAAGGGGGAACCCTCCCCAATTCTTCAATTGAAGGACTAAAATCAGGGGAAAATTTCTGAGAGATCCGCGCAAGTTCCAAATCGCTTGTCTAGTCTGAATTACATCATTTATTCACCAAGACATGATTCTTGAGATTGAGGCTCAAATGGGAAATTGGAAGACATCCGCGCTAAGGTCTTCTGGAAACGTCGCCCCACAATATTTTGAAACTGGGTGGGTGACAACAACCCTCCTAGTACTGGGTGGGTTGAAAGGGAATAAAATAGCTAGTTTACTTGCTCGAACTGTGTGACAACAACCCTCCTAGTACTGGGTGGGTTGAAAGCGATGGCAAAGTCTGGATTAGTTTTACATGGAAGGGTGACAACAACCCTCCTAGTACTGGGTGGGTTGAAAGCCTGGTACCCTTTATCCGGCATTAGACAGGATAGAAGTGACAACAACCCTCCTAGTAC
>CAXTNZ010000079.1:0-25752 GCA_964245695.1 uncultured bacterium
GCTGCACTTGAAGTCGCTCCTGTAGCATTGACTGCACCTGCTATCAACGGCTAATAGCTAGTTATCTAATCAACGCAAGAGCGTCCCTCAAATGAGGGACGCTTTTTGCATGGAGCGATCGCAGTTTAACCAAGACTTGGTTGCTTTCCACAAAACCAAGCTGGTATTCGCCAAATCTGTGGAAAAAATCAACACAATGCCAGCCAAGGACATCGCTTTTATTATTAGACTTCAATATTACCAAAACAAACCACAGATAAACACAGATGAACACCGATAAAAATCTGCGTCCACCTGCGTCCATCTGCGGTTAATTATTTATTTTTGGGCAATGAATGCAAGAAATCTATTCGTTATCATCTTGGGGTTTTTCATCCTTCTGAGATTGACTCTCAGCAGGTGAATTTGGCTTCACTTCCTGTGTTGGAACTACTACACCCGAAGTTGGTGGTGCGACTTGTGGTATGACTACAGAATTTGAATCTCTGGGAGATTGGCGTGAAGGAGAAGTGCTATTAGAAGATGAGTTATTCGCAGGCGAGCGCTTGGGGGAAGCGCTACGAGTTGACCTAATCGCCCGTAGTTTCTCTACAAGGGACGGTGAGGGATCAGTGCTAGGCGAAGGTGAGGCTTCCTCAGTCGAGGATCGGCGGCGGCGGCGTGGCTGTTCTTCTGAGTTGCTTGGTGTCGATTCTTCTGTATCTCTATTAACCCGTTTTGGTGTTTCTTCATCATCGGTAACACGACGAATACGCTTGCGCCGCCTTGGTGTAGACGCGGGTGCAGATTCATCTCGCACCGAGGTGGTGTTAGTTTGTTTTGGGGTGTTAGTTTCTTTAACCAGGGGCGAGGGTCTAGTATCGATGGGACCTACTTGCGCCGCAGCACCTTTAATAGGCTGTTCAAAAACCGGTGTTTTTGATGGCTGCGGCTGAGGAGATTTGGGACGTAAGCTAGTGATGGCAAAACTTAGTGTGGCTGCTGTAAGTGCTACTCCACCACCAATCCAAATTTTGCTTGACCAGAGTTTCTTGGCAACTTTTGTAACCTTCCCGGTGGTTGATGATACTTGGGTGACGCTTTGGGCTGCTTCTGGTGATGAATTTTCTGGATACTGCTGGGTAGATAAATCGATAGTTGCTATTGTGTGAGTAGGCATTGATTGAGGTGCAGCACTTACGCCATTTGCAGGTAGCAGTTTCAGCCATTCTGCGACTGTCGCCGGACGAAAGCGAGACTCTACCGCCATACCACGTATAATTGCCTGATTGACAGCAGCACTCAGGTGGGGTTGCAGTTCGCGGGGGGAAGGCATTTTCTCGCGATCGCGCAATAATGCTGGCATGGGAACTTGTGCCGTCAACAGTGCATACAAAGTTGCAGCCAAACCATAAACATCGGTGGCGGGGGTGCGAGGTGCTTGCGTTAAATACTGTTCTATCGGAGAATAACCTTCAGAAACCATACCTGTATGAGTCTGCCTCACCCCACCGTTAAATTCCCGCGCAATGCCAAAATCAATCAGCACTACTTCAGCCGTTCCTTGGCGGAGGATAATATTATCCGGTTTCACATCCCGGTGCAGCAAACCATTATTGTGTACCACTTGCAATGCTGCGCCAATCTGACGGATGTAATGAATTGCCGTCGCCTCTGGTAAAGGTATCGCAGGCAGTACAAATGCTTCTCCCAAGGTTTCACCACGAATGTATTCCATTACCATGTAAGGCAGCCCAGCTTCGACAAAAAAGTCGCTGACGCGGACAATATTCGGGTGGACACAAGTAGCCAATCGCCTTGCCTCATCTTGGAATTGGCGCTCGAACTTAGCAAAATCAGGATGTTGTCGCAGTTTATCATTGAGCGTTTTAATCACTACTTCCTGACTTAAGTAATGATGCGTAGCTTTGTACGTAATACCAAAGCCACCACGCCCTATTTCTTGGTTGAGGGTATATTTTCGACCCTGCAAAGTTGTACCTGCTAACATAAAGAGTTTTGAGTACTGAGTCCTAAGTCCTGAATGAGCAGATCGGTAGTGAGTCCTTGAGTGAAAAAAGCCTCCCCGATATCGCCACAGTTTTGTCTTTGTTAATAATACAGTAGGAGCACAAAAATGCTGTGTCCCTACTTGTTCAATACTTAACACGATTAAAAACGCTGACCAATGCCGAAATGCAATCGGCTTTCGCCCTGGTCGTTAATGCCATAATCTGCCCGAAGTAAGCCCAGAGGTGAGTCGAAGCGCACGCCAGCGCCATAACCAAAACCACTGCCTGCTTTATTGCGCGCGCCCGCAGGATCTCCCAATACAGTATCACCAGAGCCTAAGTCTGAGCCAAAGTCGGCAAAGAATACACCACCCAAAACTGGTAAAATGGGGAAGCGATATTCTGCGGAAGCTAGTATATAACTGCGACCGCTGCCAACGTCACCAGCATCGTAACCGCGTACAGAATTGGGACCACCTAAGTTAAAAGCGTCATAGGGTGGCAAATCGCCTAGTACGGTGCCGCCTTGGAGATTCAAGGCAAATACTTGTGGCTTTTTACTGTTAAATAAATTTACAGGAAGGTACTGGCTATAATTCGCCCGCAGGCGATTCATAGAAATGTTGCCTAGTCCTATAGGAACTGATTGTTCTGTGCTGAGACTGAGAATCGAACCTTTGGTAGGATTAAAAGGATTATCTCGTCGGTCTTTGATGGCGGTGAAAGATACGGTAGGTAGGTCGTCGATGCCAGTACCACTGAAAGTTAGAGGATTACCCTTTTCATCGTTTGGGGTAATTTTGCCATTGCGATCGCGTATGCTGTTGCGGGTGTAGTTGAATCCCAAGGAAGTATCCCAACCGTCAATCGGTCGCTGTAAGCTAAAACTAGCGCCAATCTTACCCTCCCGGATTCTGTCACCGTTAGCTAGCTTGACATCGCCATCAAAAGTGTCTGAAAGTCCGCGCTTACGAAAGGCATTGATGCTGTAACCGAAGCGGTCAGGTTCACTCGCCCGATAAGGACTGCTAAGGTTAGTATCAAACTGAAAGTCACGACGACCTAGCTCAAGATTCGTGCTTAAAGTATCGTTAACACCGCCGAAATTTCTATCTTGATAATTTAACGTCGCGACAATACCCTGATCAGCATTATAATTGCCACCCAAATTGATACCACGTGCCCCAAGTTCCTTAACTTGATACACGACATCAACTTTTGTCGCATCTCCTTCTAAGGCAACATTGACAGTTTCAAATATTCCCAACTTATATAATTGTCGCAAGTCTTGCTTCACCAGATTGTCTTGAAAGACTTGACCCGGTTTTAGCTTTAGCTGCTGGCGCAAAAAATCTTGTTTGGTACGTCCTTCAACTGGCTTACCCTTGCTATCAACTGTTTTGCCCTCGTCGTTGACAAAACGAAACTTGATATCACCTACCAAACCTTCAGCCACACTCAAGGTAAGAATTCCCTCGCTGCTGGGTTTAATTGAAATCACTCGTCCCAGGTTATAACCATTGTCGGCGTACCACTTATTAATTTGTTGTACTGCTTGCTTCAAAGCTTCCGGACTGATTACCTTGCCGATTTGAGGTTGAAAAGATGGCAAAGCTACTTGGTAGGTAAGCGCTTTCTCACCAGAAAGTTGTAGCGATCGCACTATTAGTGGTTGCACTTGATATACTACGCTCAAGCCCCCTGGGTTGGTGCGCGTATTTACGCGGACATCACTAAATAAACCTGTATCTAAAATCGCTGCCACATCTTTTTGCAACTGGCTTTGAGTAGTTTCTCCGCCTGTTTGCGTTTTAATCACGCCCTTAATTAGCTGTTGCAATTCCTCAGTAGCACCCACTATTTGCACATCTGTAGCTGTAACTACTAAATCCTTTTCAGTAGCAGTAGGCTTGGGAGACGAGGGGGGAACGGGGGTAGGCGAGGATGAAGGGATGACTACCACAGAATTTCCCTTGCTGTCTTGTTGCCTTGTCTCCTTAACTTCTTGGGTTGTCACTACAGTGGAATTATTATTAGCACCACTTTGCACATTAGCCGGAGTTTGGGAAAATTGTTGGACAACTATCGTTTCTGGGGATGCAAGCCCTGCTGTCGCGGGAAGCTTCGCTAACGTGTTGATTGGTGCTGGTATATTTTCCGTCATCGGCACCACTAATTCACCAGATTTTTCTGGCTGAATGGAAGTTGTGGAAGGCGCTGCTGTTGCTTGTCCAGTCAGATTGCTAGTCGCCAACGAAGCTAAAGTCAAAATAGTAGCAGAAGAAACTTGCATAAAATTAGCCTGATTACCTGGGAGTTAGTTTGTACTTTTGTACTGAGGTTAGCTAATGGGAATAATACTAACTTCCAGCTTCCACGCCGATTGATACCCCCATTCATCCCTCTTGCCCAACAGACAGTTAATTATGCGTTTTTGTTTCTCATGAGTGATGTATCCAGGTTATCCCTAGCCTCTAATTCCGAAGTTTCCAGCGACGAGTTCCGCCACTCGGACTTGTCTGCACAAGATACAACTTCTCGCTTGCAGTTACTTGTTTTAAGCAATGGTCATGGGGAGGATGTAATCGCCCTCCGCATTTTGCAACAACTCCAGCAACAAAGCAACCCTCCAGATATCTTCGCTTTGCCTGTGGTAGGTGAAGGTCGCGCTTATCAACAGTTGAATATTCCCCTGATTGGTTCAGTCCGCACTATGCCTTCTGGTGGCTTTATTTACATGGATGGACGGCAATTCGTGCGAGATGTACGCGGCGGTTTACTGCAACTTACCCTGAGTCAAATTAAAGCTGTACGCAGTTGGGTAAATGTTCAGAAACAGTCAGGTAATAAGAGCGCTATCTTAGCTGTGGGAGATATTGTACCGCTATTATTTGCTTGGCTGAGCGGTGCTAACTATGCTTTTGTCGGGACGGCGAAATCAGAATACTACGTCAGAAATGAAGTTGGTTTGCTGCCACGCAAAACAAAAGCTGCACGATGGGAAAGCTTTTCCGGTTCAGTTTACCATCCTTGGGAACGTTGGCTGATGAGTCGTCCGCGCTGCAAAGCGATATTTCCTAGAGATTCGCTAACAACGGAAATATTGAATAAATGGTCTATTCCCGCTTTTGATTTGGGCAATCCGATGATGGATGGACTTGACCCCAGCTTTGCGACGCAACGATTTTATCGTGCTGATGCTGAACAGCAAGAAATAATTCGTCCTTTAATTGTGACTCTCTTGCCCGGTTCTCGTCCGCCAGAAGCTTACGCTAACTGGAAACAAATTATGATTGCTGTATCTGCACTGATGGGGAATTTCCCGGAAGGCGATTCGATGCACACTTCTGGAACTATGGTGTTTTTAGGTGCGATCGCTTCTACTTTGGACTGTAACATTTTGTCCCAAGCTCTCCAATCCCAAGGCTGGCGTTTTCACATCAAATCTCCCATCCAAATTTCTGATGCCAATGCCTTGACATTTAAGCAAAAAAATGCATACTTAATATTGACGCAACAGGCTTATAACGACTGCTTGCATTTAGGAGATTTGGCGATCGCAATGGCTGGAACAGCAACAGAACAATTTATCGGTTTGGGGAAACCAGCGATCGCCATTCCCGGAGAAGGTCCCCAATATAACCCAGTCTTTGCTGAAGCACAAAGCCGTCACTTGGGACCGTCTTTGATTTTAGTAGAGCAGCCCGCACAAGTTGCTAAAGTAGTGCGATCGCTCTTTAACGATCCAGATAAACTACAGATAACTGCCGAAAATGGCTTACGACGCATGGGTAAACCAGGCGCAGCCCAACGTATTGCCGAATGCTTGCAGGATAGATTTGGATAAAGTTTATCCAACGCCGAGAACCGCAGAGTAACTTTGTGTTCCTCTGCGAACTACCCCGACTTTCATGTTCATGCTACTAATCCAGAACGCAAAGCGCGAACAGCAGCCTGAGTACGGTCATCTGCACAAAGTTTATTCAGAATGTTGCGGACATGAGTCTTTACCGTACCCACTGTAATATACAGTTTCTCAGCAATCTGCCCATTACTGCAACCTGCTACAATCAACTCTAGGATTTCCAGTTCGCGTTGAGTCAACGGATAGGTTTCCAAAACTTGCTCATACTCAGTCTCCAGCGCCTCAATTTTTACAGTCTTCGGCTGATTAGACTGCTGGTTCTCTCCTGGCAAACCTTGGCGCATTTGCTGCAATACGACGTTGGCGATCGCCGGATCAATCCAAGAGTTCCCTTCGTGAGTTGCTTGTATAGCCTCGGTTAACCTATCAATGCTCGTATCCTTCATGTAATAAGAGTCTGCACCCGCCGCAAAAGCAGCAAGTACTGCATCCTCTGAGTGTTCCATCGTCAAGATGAGAATCTTCGTTCCTGCGTCTGCTGTTTCCTCTTGGAAGTTCCTAAACCTTTTGGTCAGTTCAATACCATCCATGTCTGGCAAACCAATATCCACAACAGCCACATCCGGCTTATTAGTTTGCAAAAGTTTCAGTCCCTGGGTAGCATTTGCTGCTTCACCAATAACTTGAAATCCACTGTGAGACTGTAATGCCGCCTTTAGTCCCATCCGTGTCAAGTCATGATCTTCAATTAAAACAATCTTAATTTCGCTCATCCCTATACCCACTCTTTCCTGATTATATATATCAAGTTACGACCTTTTCTCATCGATTTCTCTTAAATTTGCCAACTTAAGATAGATGATATTTTAACCAACATGCATCCACCGACAGAAGTAATCAATTTTTTATTTGTATCTTCGCTCTTAGACAAAAATCTAGCCCTAGATATATGGCTATTATACAAAACTTAGGAAATATTCTCCAAAAATCTAGCCTGAGATATATGACTATTGTATAAAGAATTAGACAATATTAACAGGGTTGTAAGTTGTCTTACTTCTTAATCATGACTTTTAAACAATTAATTATTAGTATTGAATAAAAATATTTGCCAAAGCTTCAAAAAAGTATGATAAACGACCAAAATGGACAAATCAAAGCAGGTCGAAGCAGCTTTAGGAGCAAGTGAACTAAGCTTTTGTAGCATTTTTGACCAGACATCTCAATTTATTGCATTGATGGAGGCGGATGGCACGGTTATAAAAGCGAGTCAGACGGTGTTAGAATTTTGCGGAATCACCAGCGCGGAAGTGATTAATCGTAGCTTTTGGTCAGCGCGTTGGTGGAAATCCGAACATCAGGCACAATTACAAGAGGCGATCGCCTGTGCATCTGTAGGAGAATTTGTCCGCTACGAAGTTGATTTACTAGGTGCAGGGGATACAGTCGCAATTATCGACTTTTCCATTAAACCGATCAAAGATGAAAGTGGGCGAGTCATCTTGTTAATGTCAGAAGGTAGAGATATTAGCCAACGCCAAATTGCCAACCCAGAAAAAAATCAGCAAGCATTACCAGAAAGTGAGCCTAACTGGGCAAACCTAGCGAAAAATTTCCCTGTTGGTATCTTCCGCATAGATAAATCAGGAAACTGTCTTTACGTCAACTCGCGATGGTGTGAAATTAGCGGACTTTTATTAGAAAGTGCTTTGGGAAAAGGCTGGCGATGTGCTATTCCTCCAGAAGACCTGGAGCGGATAGATTCGCAAGTAGAACGCATGATTCAGGACGCAAAGCCGTTTAAGTGTGAGTTTCGCTTCATCCATCCTCACGGGAAGATAACCTGGGTGCTGTTGCAAGCAGTCGCGGAAATTGGGGATGATCAAGAGGTAATTGGCTATGTAGGCACAGTAACAGATATTAGCGATGTGGAGCGTCTACCCCATCAGACAGAGGATGCGTTACGAGAGAGTGAGGAAAAATTTCGCGCTACCTTTGAGCAAGCTGCTGTAGGTATTGCCCATTTAGCAATAGATGGTCGCTGGGTGCGAGTTAACCAGAAGTTGTCGGAAATTTTGGGTTACACCCGCGAAGAACTTCTGAATATGACCTTTCAGGAAATTACTCATCCTGATGATTTAGAAACTGATTTGAACTACGTTCGCAAACTGTTGGCGGGTGATATTGAAACTTGCTCAATGGAGAAACGCTACATCCATAAAGATAATTCAACAGTCTGGATATATTTGACGGTTTCAGTTGCGAGGGAAGGAGGGACAAAAAAATTCAAAATTCAAAATTCAAAATTCAAAATTGAAGGCGCTTCCCCCACTCCCCCGACTCCTGAGGAGGGGGAACCCAAGTACTTTATTGCGGTAATTGAGGAAATTAGCGATCGCAAGCAAACAGAATTTGCTCTCAAACAACGAGCCGAAGAATTAACGAGTTTGACGACAATTTTGGCGCAAACTACCACACTTTTACAAAAGCGCAATCAAGAACTTGACCAGTTTGTTTATGTAGCATCTCATGATCTCAAAGCACCTTTGCGAGCGATCGCTTCTCTCTCAGAATGGATTGAAGAAGACCTCGCAGATCAACTTCCAGAGGAAAACCGACATCAAATGCGTTTGTTGCGTGGACGAGTGCGGCGAATGGAAGGACTGATCAACGGCTTGCTTGAATATTCACGGGTTGGACGCGTGCAAACAGAATCTTCTGTAGTTGATGTTGGCGCCTTGCTTAAAGAAGTCATTGATTCACTCGCACCACCATCAACTTTCAGCATCGAAGTTACTTCCCAAATGCCTACCCTGATGACCAAGCGATTGCCCTTGCAGCAGGTGTTTGCCAACTTAATTAGTAATGCGGTGAAGCACCACCCGCGATTGGATGGTCATATCAAAATCTCTGTTGAAGAACACAAAGCTTACTATGAATTTGCTGTAGCTGACGATGGTTGTGGTATTGCCCCAGAGTATCACCAAAAGGTTTTTGCTATCTTCCAAACTTTAGAAGCCCGCGACCAAAAAGAAAGTACGGGGATTGGTTTGGCGATCGTCAAGAAAATTGTGGAAACACAAGGAGGTACGATTACTTTAAAGTCGCAAGTAAATGCCGGAAGCACTTTCCGCTTTACCTGGTTCAAGTAATGTGAGTAAAACTAATCAAACTTTTAGTAAACAGAAGTTTACGTATAACTCTCACCAAGGGGTGAGGACATGCGTACATCTGTCGATTTACAATGGGGTTGACGCTGTTTAGGGGGTATTTTCTGATACCTATATCCGCGAAAAAGGCGAAAGCAGATAAACATTTTTAGCTTGAGGATTACTAGGCGAAGCATTAACTATTATCCTGAACTTGAACTTAACAAAAGGAAATGCGAGAAAGGGTGATTAACATACTACTAGTGGAGGATGACGAAGTTGATGTGATGAATGTCCGGCGGGCATTCAAAAAAGTTAATATTACTAACCCGCTTTACGTGGCAACCAATGGAATAGAAGCACTGGCAATGCTACGAAGTAATAATGGCGAACCGCCGAAAGTTCCAGTAACGCGACGCTTAGTTTTACTGGATTTGAATATGCCGAAAATGGGCGGGATCGAATTTTTAGTTGAATTACGCTCTGACCCAGAATTGAAAGCCACTCCTGTGGTGGTTATGACAACTTCAAACCAAGATCAAGATAGAGTAGAAGCATACAACCTGAATGTTGCTGGCTATATTCTTAAACCTGTAACTTTCGCTAATTTTGTAGATCTAATGTCAACACTTAATAATTATTGGACATTATGTGAAATGCCATAGAAAAAGAATTTTAGATTTGGGATTTGGGATTTGAGATTGCTTGAGCGTTAAAAGTTAACAATCATCAGTTCCTCCTAATGTAAAAAAACTAAAATCTAAAATTTGTGTGACGGTTAATTAGATAGAAATGTTATCCATGAACCTTTATTTGACAGCGATAACTCAAGCCGATGGAAGAAACGCTCTCAATTCTGCTGGTTGACGATGACGAAGTAGACCGGATGGCAGTGCGTCGCGCTTTGACAAAAGCAGGTGTGCAGATGAATCTGTCAGAAGTAGGTGATTGTCAGAGTGCGATCGCTGCTTTGACAAATCATACCTATGACTGCGTTTTCCTCGACTATCGCTTACCAGACAACGATGGGTTGAGCCTGATCCGACAGCTACGCTCTGCAAAAATCAAAGTTCCCTTAGTAGTTCTCACTGGTCAAGGAGATGAGCAAATTGCTGTGGAACTGATGAAAGCTGGTGCCACAGATTATCTTTGTAAGTCTAGGGTATCCCCAGAAACGTTAGCACAGGTTCTGCGGAATGCCATCCGGGTTTACCGAGCGGAAATGCAGATAACCTTGGCAGACCGACATATCCGAGAAAGTAATGAAGCGCTGATTCGGAAAAACCATGAACTGGAAAAACAACGGCAACAGATTCAGTTACAAAACTTGAAGTTATTGGAAGCATCGCGCCTTAAATCTCAGTTTCTGGCAACGATATCGCATGAACTGCGGACACCGATGAATGCCATCATCGGCTTTTCCCAATTATTATTGCGCCCCAAGATTGGTATACTTACGCCTCAGCAAAAAGACATGCTGGAGCGGATCTTAAATAATGGCAAAAATTTGCTGGTGCTGTTGAACGAAGTTCTCGATTTTTCCCATGTGGAAGCAGGACAGCTAGAGTTAAAGCCAGAAATCTTTGACTTATCAAAGATAGTAAATGCCGCAGTGGCAGAAATGCGTTCCCTGGCGGAAGCCAAAAAGCTGAATGTGCTGGTTCAAAATCAGTTGCAAAACCCGATGCTGTTCAATGACTCAGTGCGTGTGCGACAGATTATAACGAACTTGCTCTCAAACGCGATTAAATTTACAGAGTCTGGCAGTATTTGGGTTGATATTAAGGAAGTCGCCGGAAATCGAGTAGCGATCGCAGTTCGCGATACAGGTATTGGCATAGCTGCCGAAGATTTCAATCATATCTTTGAAGCATTTCGGCAAGTTGATCAAACTACCACTCGTAAATATCCTGGCACAGGTCTGGGTTTGGCGATTATAGATTCCCTAGTGCAAATGATGGGCGGCAAAATCATTATTGAAAGCCAGTTGGGTCAGGGTTCAATGTTTTGCATTGAATTACCACGTCAAATAACATCATGGAGGAAAGCCGAAAACGCCACAGAAAATAGAGATAATAGCGAAGGCAACCCAGATTATCAGTATTATCCGCAATGCAATCAAGCATCGCTGGGGTATCGAAATCGAAACCTATAAAATTCCTTTAAAAAAAGTCGATAAGTCATGTCTGTTGTGGAAAATTCTAAAATTGACCGTATTCTTGCCGTTGACGATACTCCAGATAATCTCATCCTCGTTCAGACAATTTTAGAGAGTGAAGGATTTGAGATGGACTTAGTGGCAGATGGTATAAGTGCTTTGGAGCAAATTATACAATCTCCCCCAGATCTGATTTTGTTAGATGTAATGATGCCTGGAATAGATGGTTATGAAGTTACACGACGCATCCGTAATAATCCTGGGTTGCCTTATATTCCGATTCTGTTAATCACAGCTTTTACTGAATCTAGCGTTGTCGAAGGTTTGGATGCTGGGGCAGATGATTTTATTCGCAAACCATTTGATACAGATGAGCTACTGGCAAGGGTGCGATCGCTACTACGCCTGAAACACAGTCTTGACGAACAACAAAAAATGGCACGTCAGCGAGAAGACTTTGTTTCCCGGATGACGCATGATTTGCGAACTCCTTTAGTTGCATCGGATCGGATGTTGAATTTATTTCAGCAAGAAACCTTCTGCAAGATTTCGCCAGAAATGAAACAGGCGATCGCTGTGATGATTCGCAGCAATCATAATTTGATGCAAATGGTGAACAATCTGCTAGAAGTCTATCGGATTGAGGCTGGTAAAAAAACCTTGAATTCCGAAAGCTGTAATCTACCAGAAATGCTTCAAGAAGTAGTTCAAGAACTCAATCCAATTGCTAGCGACAAAGGCTTAACTCTGAAAGTAGACACTAGCGCCTTAGATAAACAGGGTGAGAATCCAGGTGTAGTCACAGGCGATAAGCTGGAATTGCGGCGGGTTTTTAGCAACTTAATCGGAAACGCCATCAAGTTTACAGATACAGGAAGCATAGAAACTCGCATTTTTGAATCCGCACCAGGTAACGATAAAAATTGGGTAACAATTGAGATAGAAGATACCGGATATGGAATAGCTGCTGAAGACCAAGCAACAGTTTTCGAGCGCTTTCGCCAAGGTAGAAATAAACGCGCCGGTAGTGGCTTAGGACTGCATCTATCCCGCCTGATTGTCGAAGCGCATGGGGGAGCGATTGAAGTCTTTTCTGAACTAGGTAAAGGCAGTGTCTTTACTGTGCGGCTACCAAAGCAAACTAAAGTTGGCAATTAACCATTAGCTATATCTAAAACCCAAAATCGAATAACCTGAAGATGGATTTCACACCTATGAAAAATACTACATTAGGACGCTGATTTTGGGCAATGCTTATTACTATAATTACCACAGTTATTCAATTCTGAATTTCCTCACAAATTTGTAAGGTCACACGGCTGCCGATAACTTAGAAAGTAATCAACGATGAAAATGGATGTCTGACAATTTATAATTCATCATTCACAACATTACGTTCTAACTTATCGGTAATTGTCTAAATCTTCACTCCCAAGAAAACATGACGACAACATCAATTCCAACTCGTGGACAAGTACAACGAACATTAGCCCAGCGTATTCAGGCTTTGTATCGTGATCAACTAGGACATCAACCAAGTAAAGTCACTTGCCAACTATCTGATTGCAATCTAACGATCATACTTGAAGATTCTATCACTCAACCAGAGCAGTTACTGGCACAAACAGGTCGCCTAGAACTCGCTGAACAAGTCCGGTCAGACTTAGATGAAGCAATTCAGCCTCAACTTAAGAAACTAATTGAAGATATTTTAAATGTTGATGTAGTTGAGATACTTAGCGATGCTACCCTTGAAACAGGGCGCACAGGGATTATTGCCCTTCTGACAGATACACCTAACGTTCGCATTTCAACTTTAACTTCCAAAGCTAAAAGAAAGACGACAGACAAAAGCGATGAGACATCTGCTGAATAGACTACTCTTGGTGTAGCTCACTAGCTGAGTCAGGATTGAGTTTATCTCCAAGCACGCGGCAAATAAGCGCTTCTAGGTCTTCAATCATGTAAGGCTTGCTGATATAATCATCGAAGCCTGCCATCAAAATGCGTTCTCGTTCCTCCGGGCTTGCTAAAGCTGTGACTGCTATCACTGGAATTTCCCAAGTTAGCGGTTCTTTCTTTAGATAACCAACAACATCGATACCACTTAGACCCGGTAACAAAATATCCATCAGTATCAAGTCGGGCTGATACTCTTTCGCCACCACGAGTGTTGAACAACTGTCTGTTTGACAAATTAGTTTACAGCCAAGTGACTCAAGGGCATAACTAATTAGCAGCAAATTGTCATCATTATCTTCCACAGCCAAAATCAAAGGCTGCGAATAGGTGGGCTTCGTTTCATCAATAATGAAAGAACGTGCCAAGTCCATATCTTCTCCAGAAGATTATATTGGGATACATCTTATTTTTTTAGACAACGGCGGAGGCATTCCGAGAGCGATAAAATAGCGCTCATTCTAGACTGGCTCCTGTTTCGACCTTTCAAGCTGATAATCTTTGCCCACTCAACACATACATGAGGAAAGAATCTATCTAAGTGACACAGCGATCAGAGACTTCTTGATTATAAGGTAAAAAAGTAAATAATCATAGCAATTTAGTCATAAAACTAAAACATATTTAATTATAATTTAACATTATCGCACTGCCCTATATTTCCGGAAAAGCGAATTACCGAACACTCTTTCTAGCTAGATTAGCTTACTTGCTACACAATGCTGAAAAATGCAAAATAAGACTAGGACTAGCAATGCTGCTTTCTGTGCAAAGGCTGTTCATGAGCTTAACGTACACTCGCATTGTACATTCAAGGCATAATTTGTCGGGTGGGCAGTGCCCATAAGAGCAAAAATTCCCAATTTACTATCTATCCTCTTGACATTTCTTGTATTATAAATGTAGTATAAAAATGACGATAAATAAAAGCATCAAATATCTCTAAATCGTTTTACCTGCCACCTGACCGATTAACCATTGCAGATATGTCCCTCGCTAACGATCGCCAGAAATAAAAAAAGCTTACATACTAGCCAAATTAAAACAGGGGCTTGACAGTAAACCAAGATAATGCAGCTTCAAATCCTGCTTATGAACAAACAGCTTTTTCAACTTGCGCGGCAAAACGGTATAAAAGTAACAAGCACCTGCGAAGGGACGCGGCTACAAAAACAAAGTCTACCTGGGCAGAAAGCCCTCCAAATCAAGGGTTTACTCTGTGTAGCTGCGATTTGAATCGCGGGCGTGCATGGGAGTGAGTATGCTTATAATCCTGTAGAATAACTCACTCCTCAATTTCCTTCTCATGTGATGCACGATGAAAGTGGCAACTTGCACGCAAGTAGTTTATAGTACGATAAAACTTTTTCCCAAGCTTCTACCTCACAACAGGACAACTCAACCACCGCCGCACAACTGAAAATATGGATTTTGACTATTTTAGACAAAACGAAGGCGCTCCAGCGAATAACAACCGCCAAAGCTTACTTGCTAGCGGTTGGCGACCGTTTAACCGAGAGTTTGACTGGGGGTTTTTGTGGGAACTGTTGCGTACTGACGCGGGGGAGTTAACTCAAAAAAGTTTGAATTTAGCAAGCAACATTGCTGATAATTTAGGGCGGACTAATTATGCTTGGTGGGCTAATTTATTGAATGTGGTTTCTGATAATACACGTTACGAAATTGAGAAACTTTGGAATTACATCACACCTGAACCTAACTCACCAGATCATCGTTACAAAGATATTTTGAGTACAGAAACGCCCATCGTTCAATTTGTAAGCCGCAACAGCATTCCGATTGATTACGTTCTTAACCGACTGCAAGAAATTACTGTATTGAGAGTTTTAGAATTATTGGGTCGCCCTGACATTATTACTCAATATTATTTAGAACGAGATTTTTATTTTCCGGTTGAGCGATTTGTTAGCTGGGAACGCCTAGACGTTATAAATACAGTTTATGCTTACTGGTCTAAATACGACGTTTGGCTGCAAATTGACCCTTATGATCGCGGTCGGCGACAATATACATTAATGGCAAGAAATTTAACGCCATTAATTAATAAAGCAACTTTCGACTTAGCAATGATGCTGAGTGGATATCAAAGTCGTGTGGGTAAGGTTCACAGCCAATTTCCGATTCGGACTTTTGCAGCGGATATTCAAAGTTTTACTGATACAGTACAGCAGGCGGTTCTTAATCAAAAGCAGTTAGCGGTTTTGGTACACGGAGAACCGGGTACAGGGAAAACTGCATGGACGCAAGCTGTGGCGAAAGAAATTCTCATGCCTTTGGGGTATGTAATTTTTATTTTAGATCATGATGCGATCGCTAACTTTGTTCCACCCACATACTTAGAAAGAATTTGTATAATTATCAACGAAGCTGATAATTTAGCACAAAATCGCGCTAGCGAAGTAGCACAATACAACAATAAAACGGAACATATTCTCAGTTTACTGGATGGCACATTGTACCAAAGTGTTATTGATGAATCTGGTATTCAGATGCAGCAGCGTTTGGTTATTTTGATGACTTGCAACACAACTGAAAGATTAGATCCAGCAATGTTACGTAAGGGAAGAATAGATTTGATGTATGAGTTTATCCACAAATTTGTATAAGCCCTGACGACTAAAAGTCGCAGCTATACAGACTAAGCCCACCGACGTGGGCTGAAGAATAGACTTATCGCTTTATAAAAAATTGGTGTCTAGAACCCTTGTCCTGTCTTGGTTGAAAAATACAAAAACCTTATTAGGCAATAACTCTAATAAGTTTAATTAAAAATTTAATATTAATTATCAGGAATTTGTTCCAAATGTTTTGTAGATAATTCCCAGCGTGGATATTTTTCCGCCACAACTAATCAGGGGACTAAATAACCGTGAAAATGCAACAATTGATAACGGAAGCACTTAGCCTTCCGAATAATGCGATCGCCTACCATGTCAGTCAAGAGTTAGCGGCGCTTTATCCTAACAAAGCACTGATAGAAGGTAATGACTCGGCGTTTAATTTAGAGAAGTACGCAGAAGCAAACTTTTGCTTTCTTCACCAAGAAACATCTATCCACAACCAGATTATCACTTTCTGGGATGGAATGGAAAATAAAATTGATAATTTTACTGAAAATGCTAACTTTGAGGTGATATGGCAAGGGCATAAATTCGACGTACTTTTAATGAGTTGGCATGAAGGTTATTGTAAAATTCGCTATTACTGGATTTTAGCTGATAGCAAAGAGATTGCCGAAAGCTTTTTTACTGCTGTTTGTGATTGGAACTCGGAAATTCGCGACGAAGTTTTAGTATTTGAAGATGGTTACTGGGCAAAAAATCCAGACCTTTTTCAGGCTATTAAAAATGCAACTTTTGATAATCTCATCTTACATGGTACTCTCAAACAAGACATTCAAGATGACATTAGCAACTTCTTTGCATCCCGCGAAACTTATGAAACTTATGGTGTACCTTGGAAACGAGGAATTTTGTTCATCGGCGCACCAGGAAATGGCAAGACGCATACTGTAAAAGCATTGATTAATCAAATGCAGCAGCCTTGCTTGTACGTCAAAAGCTTCCAATCTGAATATGATACCGATAGTGAAAATATTCGGAAAGTATTCAAACAAGCACGACAGTCTGCTCCCTGTATTCTGGTATTAGAAGATATTGATTCTCTCTTGTGTAGCGAAAATCGCTCTTTCTTCTTAAATGAACTTGACGGTTTCGCCTTTAACCAAGGAATTGTTACCCTCGCCACAACCAATTATCCAGAACGTTTAGATGCAGCGATTCGCGATCGCCCTAGTCGCTTTGACCGCAAGTATCATTTTGAACTGCCAGATATCACAGTACGACAAGCTTACATAGAATTTTGGAACAATCGCCTGCAAAGTGCAATGCGTCTATCTGAAGATGTTTTAAATCAGATAGTTGCAATGACAGATGGCTTTTCTTTCGCGTACTTGAAAGAACTATTTCTCTCATCTATGATTCGCTGGATGGGAACTATGGAAGCTGGAGCGATGAAGAAAATTATGATTTCTCAAGTTGCTATTTTGCGAGAACAAATGAGTAGTACTACTGGGAACTCAAATTTGGGTAATTGAAATGAAAGTCTATCGATATGAGGATGCAAGTCAATTTTATGAGCGTGTAAAAGATTACTTGCTCAGAGATGAAGCACTTCATAACGTGCAGCTTGCACTTTGCCACAGCTTGATTCACAATCCCGAAAGTTTCAAGGAAAAGCCACTTTTAGCAACCGTGGAAGCTGAGGGAGATATCGTTGCAGTAGCAATGAGAACACAACCCCGAAACTTGCTATTGTCCAAGATACAGGATTTTGGGGCAATAGAGGCAATTGCTCAAAATTTATACCTCACAGAAAATTCATTAGCGGAAGTCAATGCTCCTAATGCTGAGGCAAAAGCCTTTGCAGAAACTTGGCGATCGCTTACCAGTCAATCCTACGAAATAAAAATGGCGCTGCGTGCTTTTCAATTGAAACAAATTGAGAAGATTTCTCAAGCAACGGGTGAATTACGTCAAGCGACTGAGCGTGATCGCCAATTGCTGATCGATTGGTTTGAAGCCTTTGTGGTGGAAGCTTTGGGTATTGCTGCGACAAATACAGAACGCGCTGTGGAGCGTCATTTACAGCGAGGTACTGCTTACCTTTGGCAGGATGAAACCCCCGTTTCAATGGCTTGTAATGTTGGGATAACGCCCAACGGTGCGCGAATTAGTACAGTTTACACACCGCCGGAACACCGTGGCAAGGGTTACGCTAGTTCTTGTGTAGCAGCTTTGAGCCAGACTTTACTATCTCGTGGACACAAATACTGCTTTTTGTTCACCGACTTGGCAAACCCTACTTCTAACCATATTTATCAGGCGATCGGTTATCAATCGGTAGGAGATTTGTATGATTATTCTTTTGTATGATGCTACATAATTATATCACGATAACTGACGTACAAGCAGCTGCAAAACGTCTTGCGGGAATTGCCCATCGTACCCCAGTTCTAACTTCCATAACTGTTAATCAACGCATCAATAGCCAAGTATTTTTTAAATGCGAAAATTTTCAACGCACTGGTTCTTTTAAATTTCGAGGTGCATATAATGCGCTGACGCAACTATCTGAAACACAAAAACAAAAAGGCGTTTTGACATTTTCATCCGGGAATCATGCTCAAGGAATTGCCTTAGCCGGAGAATTATTAAACATTCCCACCACAATTGTAATGCCTGATGATGCACCCGCCGTCAAACAAACTGCTACACGCGGTTATGGTGCTGAGGTGATTCTATATAATCGACAGCAAACTAACAGAGAAGAATTAGCCCAAACTATAGTAAAAGAAAGAAGTTTAACACTCATTCCTCCTTACGATCATCCTGATATAATTGCCGGACAAGGTACAACAGCTTTAGAACTAATTGAAGAAGTTGGCGAATTAGACTTGCTATTAGTTTGTTGTGGGGGTGGGGGATTACTTACTGGTTGTGCGATCGCCACCAAAGCACTTTTACCCAACTGTCGGGTAATTGGAGTAGAACCAGAACTTGCCGACGATGCTAGCCGCTCTTTTTACAGCAAAACCTTGCACACTGTCAACAATCCTCATACCATTGCTGACGGCGCTCGTACTCCCAGCTTAGGTAAAGTTACTTTTCCCTTGGTGCTGCATTACGTTGATGATATGGTAACAGTATCTGAAGAAGCAATTCTTCGCACTATGTTCTTTTTGTGGTCACGCCTGAAAATAGTGGTTGAACCCACCGGCGTACTAGCGGCGGCGGCTTTACTTGAAGGTGCGGTGAAAGCACCAGGAGATAAAATTGGTGTGATCATCAGCGGTGGAAATGTCGATTTGGCGCAAATTGGTAAACTGTTTTCTAGTGAATTTGAACATATATGAGACTTATATTTTGCTCAGATACCCTGCAAGTCAGAGTGCCGGATTCATTGTTTCAGCATGAAGTCAATGTTGCACAAAGTCTGGGAATTGAATACGATTTAATTAACTATGAAGCTTTAGTTGATAGCAACAATCCTTTGAAGACTGTAGGTAGGGTAAGGTCACAGTCTAGCTCAACATTAGCATTATATAGAGGCTGGATGTTACATCCTGTCCAATACAAGCTGTTATTTGATGCTTTGGCTAAATTAGGAATTTATTTAATCAATGACCCTTCTGCTTACAAGCATTGTCACTATCTTCCCGAGTCATATTCAGTCATTCATTCTTATACCCCTAAGACTGTCTGGACTAAAACTACAGGAGATATATCTATTGATGAAATAATAAAGCTATTAAGTCCATTTGCTTCTCGACCTGTTGTCGTCAAAGATTTTGTCAAGTCTCGAAAACACGAATGGCAAGAAGCTTGTTATATTCCATCTGCATCTGATAAAAATTTGGTGGAACGTATAGTTAGCCGCTTTATAGAACTACAAGGAAATCAGCTAACTGAAGGACTAGTTTTTCGAGAATTTGTTGAGTTTGAACCACTGAGTAAACATTCAAAAAGTGGGATGCCGTTGACGAAGGAATTTCGCATTTTCTTTCTGGATCATAAACCGATTTATACAGTTGAATATTGGGAAGAAGGAGACTACCAAGGAATCTTGCCTCCGATTCATGAATTTGCTGAGGTAGCAAAAAAGGTGCAGAGCCGCTTCTTTACAATGGATGTAGCAAAGCGCCTTGATGGTGACTGGATGATTATCGAGCTTGGCGATGGTCAAGTAGCAGGTTTACCTGATAATGCTGATGTTCTCTGCTTTTACAAGGCAATTGTAAATCAGCTAACTACATAACATTGTTTTGGAATTTTGATATTAAAACCACATTTGCACACAGATGAATCATCTGTGATTTTTTTCCCATGATAATTGTCTTCAACTATATCAAATACAACGCTTATTTATGGACAATTCTCGTCTAGTCAAAATTAGTAAATATCTCAGCAAACATCTGCGCCATCAACCAGAAAGAATAGGCATTCAACTTACTCCTGGTGGTTGGGTTGCTGTCAGTGAACTTTTAGCAGCTTGTGAAAAATATTCGTTTCCCATCAGTCGCGAACAATTAAATCAAGTCGTCGCCACCAACGATAAAAAACGCTTTTCCTTTGATTCTACAGGCACTCTGATTCGTGCTAACCAAGGACATAGTATAGAAGTAGATTTGCAGTTAGAATCTGTTGTTCCTCCCGATGTGCTTTATCACGGTACCGGACACAAAGCCGTTGAATCAATTCTGCAAACAGGACTTTGTAAAATGTCCCGCCATCATGTCCATCTTTCAGCAGATATTGCCATAGCAACAAGTGTTGGCGCAAGGCACGGCAAACCAGTGGTTTTTGCTGTTAATACTGCGGCAATGTATCAGGCTGGTTACACATTTTTCTGTTCTGATAATGGCGTTTGGTTGGTAGATAGTGTACCACCCGAATATCTACAAAACATTTTAAATGTAATAATTATTTTACAAATTTGGTTCAATTTTCTTAACATATAAGAATTATCTCTTACGGTAGAAGAATAACTCAATCAGACTTGATAAAGTATTAGTAAGATTCTTGATGGACTAGAAAATGAACATTATTGCTTGGATTATTCTGGGTCTTATAGCTGGAGCGATCGCCAAAGCTATTTACCCCGGTCGTCAAGGCGGTGGTATTCTCACAACCATGATTTTAGGCATTATCGGAGCCTTTGTCGGGGGAACCATAGTTACTCTCTTACAAACCGGAACAATACAATTTACGGCAGCTACTCTCAGTATTCCTGGTTTAGTTGTGGCTGTACTAGGTGCAATAATTGCTATTTTCTTATGGGGATTAATTGCTGGTCGCACCAGTGCTTAGTTTAAGGTTAATAATAATCATGGTTAAAGCCAATTAGTTTGGAACTAACCTTATTACGACTTCAAGTAAATAAAAATACTCCACCTGGTGAAGGCAAGTGGAGTATTTAATTATTTATTAGTCTAAATCATTAACGCAGATTGTTTTACGCGGTTACTAGCTTACGTATTTCACTGGAAAAAATTGAAAAATGGTAGATACACCCTGACATTTACTTTCATCAGCCGAACTAGTCTGTGGTATACGCACCCAATATTTAATTTGGAAATGGTAGATACACCCTAATCTTTACTTTCATCAGCCGAACTAGTCTATGGTATATGCACCCAATATTTAATTTGGAGAAACTTACTAATTTAAAGCTTTTTTCAGCCCATCTTTTATGTTTTCAGCAGTGTGAATGACTTGGGCTTCAGCTTGCTTTGCTTTGCCTTCAGCTTTATCTTCAGGGTTCCCACTCACTTCACCAATCGCCTCTTGAACCTTACCTTCAATATTTTTTGCAGTTGCCTCGATCCTGTTTTCAATGCTCATATTTTTTACCTTTACTGTTAATTAGGTTTATTATTCTATTGTAACCCTAAATTTTATAGAGGTTTTATCTTTTTTAGGACTATCGTTAGGTAGATTGTTTTGATGCAAACAACACGACCTAGGATAGATGCAAAAAAATATTGTATTAGTTGGTTAAATAATATCTAAATAGAGCGCAATTAGAATTTTAGCTATAAAAAAATAATAATCATCTGATCGAGAGAAGAATCTAAAAATGTAAATTATATGTGATGGTAAAATAATAGATTGAAAAAGACATTGAGAAAATTATGATAAACAAATGACTAGGAAAGTATAGACGTGCCAATTAAGCGGAAGAAAAATATCTGGATAAGTGAATTTAATGACATAATTCGGGGCGCGAGTGGAGGCTTTTTATTTGGCATCCCCTTACTTTACACGATGGAAGTTTGGTGGATTGGTTCACTGGCAAAACCAGGAATGATGATGGTAGCGATCGCACTAACATTTATCGTAGTTTTCTTGCTCAATCAGACTGAGGGCTTTCGCAAACGCAGACATGGTATGCGAGCTTATAAAGCCGCATTCGATACTGTAGAAGCTATGGCAATCGGACTAGCTTGTTCTGCCTTTGTACTGCTGCTATTGCGAGAACTCACACCTGAAACTGCCCTTAAAGAAGCCCTAGGTAAAATCATCTTTGAAAGTGTACCATTTACTTTAGGCGTGGCATTAGCTAACCATTTTTTGGGAGATACTCGTAACGCCAATGCAGAAGGGCAAACAAACGGTAAGGCAAACAACACCAGTAACCAGAATAAGCCAGATGAGTTACAAGCTACCCTAGCTGATATTGGTGCAACTTTAATTGGTGCAACCGTAATTGCCTTTAATATCGCCCCCACAGATGAAATTCCCATGTTAGCAGCAGCGGTGTCGCCATCCTGGCTTTTAACAATTATTGCCTCATCTTTGCTGATTTCTTATGGCATTGTATTTGAGGCAGGCTTTTCCGACCAACAAAAGCGCAGACAGCAACAAGGAATTTTCCAACGCCCATTAAGTGAAACCATTATGTCCTACTTGGTGTCGCTGCTAGCAGGCGCTTTTATGTTGTGGTTCTTTCAAAAGTTAACATTGAGCGATCCTTGGACAATGTGGTTAGATCATACTTTGTTGCTTGGCTTACCTGCAACAATTGGCGGCGCAGCTGGAAGGTTAGCGCTATGAATCAAACAGAACAAAAGCGACCAGAGCGATCGCTTGCTGAATGGGTTACACTTAGCGGCGCAACATTCATCCTCACAATAATTGTCGGTCTGGTATGTTACACCTGGCTAAACGATAAGCACGAACCTCCCATCCTTTCGGTTACTAAGCAACAGAAAATTCGGGAGGTTAATGGACAATTCTATGTTCCCTTTGAAATCATTAATACCGGAGGAGAAACAGCCGAGTCAGTTCAGATTATGGCTGAATTACGGATTAACGATCAAGTTGCAGAAACAGGAGAGCAACAAATTGATTTTTTATCCCGTGATGAAAAAGAAGAAGGAGCATTTATATTTAGCAATGACCCTCGTCAAGGTAAATTAACTGTGCGAGTTGCTAGCTATAAATTGCCTTAGTACTAAAGAGCTATACTTTTAAACGCTCGCTTTAGCCTTAGACCAAACGCCATTTTCATCTTCATCATATTGCTGATGAATTGCATCCCAGGCAGCATGTTCAGCCTTATTTTGGTCATTTGTCTCATTCAGTGCAGCGTTATAACGCTCCAAGAATACGCCCTGAGCATCTTCAGACAGATGAGAGCGAACCTCAGGAGACAAATCCTGTGTTCCGTTCAAAGCACCAGAACCCGCGCGAGGCAGTGTTGCTTCAATGGTGTGTATCTCTTCACCACCAGCACTTTCCAACAAAAGTTGAATTTCTCCAGCGCGATCGCTCGCAACTTCAGCCATCACTAAGAACTCCCCAGCTTGCAAGCGGGTTTGATAGATAGCCGCTTTATCTTCTGGCATCCCCAATGTGGTCAGAACCGACACCAGACCTGCACCTGCACTACCGGCGATCGCCCCACTTGCAGCTCCTAGCAACACCGCACCAATCGGACCTGCTGCCACAATCGAACCCACAAAGGGAATGAACAGTACGCCTACACCAGTGAGTAAGCTGAGGAAGGAACCAAACAAGGAACCAAAAATTGCCCCCGATCTCAAACCTCCCAAAATTACATCCCTTTTAGAGATGAAGCCAGAAATTCGAGTTTCCGACTGGAAGTTTCTGCCCATCACCGAGATATGATCTCTAGATACACCCCGATCTATTAAACGCCGGATAACGTCATCAATTTGTTTTTGCTCTTTAAAAACAGCTGAAATCGTACGTTCTGCTTTATATGCTTCAGTCACTTTGATATTCCTTTTACTGAGAAGGTAGATGCACGAGGCAGATGCAGGAAGCTTGATTCTGTCCGCAGACTACTGTGAAGCTTTCCTCTTCCTGCATACTGCCATTCTCAACTTAGACGTTATGCCTTAGCTAAATCTGCTTAGGCTTACACACCTACAGGAGTTTTAATTCCTTGTGCTTGCTGACTACCATCTGATTGCAGTGATTCCCCTTCGATAAACGAGCGCAGCATCCAAGCCATCTCTTCATGCCCTTCCATCAGTCCAGTTAGGAAGTCGGCAGTTCCTTGATCATGGAACTTATCACCACACTCATCTACATGGTCACGTAAGTTGCGAATGACCTGCTCGTGATCGTTCACTAACTGAGACACCATCTCAGTTGCTAAGGGGACGGTTTCAGCCTGCTCTTTGAGAGAAGCAACCTTCAGAAATCCTTCCATTGTCCCAATTGGATAACCGCCCAAAGCACGAACGCGCTCAGCTACAGAATCGATAGTTTCAGTTAGTGCTGTGTAGTGCTCTTCCCAAAGCTGGTGCAGACTACGGAACTGAGGTCCAACGACATCCCAGTGGAACTTTTTCGTTTTCACTAAAAGTAAATAGGCATCTGCCAAATCTTGATTCAACAGGTTAATTACACCTTGACGCTGTTCTTCTGTCAAACCAATGTTTAACTTACGCATGGCTTTTAATCTCTAGGCTAACTCCTTTTCTAGGTTCACCAATTTTCCACCCCAGCAACATCAACCTAAGGAAAGATTATCAAAGTTACATAAAGTATTTAAGTAATAATTATCTATAAAATCTAACTTTTGATGGATATTCATTATTTTCTCTCTTCAATAAGAAATAATTATCCGAATTCACTTAAGCTTACGTAATATACAGGTTAATTAATATAATATATAGTAATAGACATCTTGATTCCAATCAGCAATCAAGATGTCTGCAATAAAGAACACCAAAACCTAATTTTAGAAAGATACCCAGGTTGAGAGGTATTTAATCTTGCTTACTTCTTACCTGTGACTTTGTCCAGAATATTTTTTACTTCATCTTCCACTGTGGTTGCATCCTGAGAATTTTCCGGACGGCTCATTTTGTTAATATCAGCTTTTCCCTGAATCTCGTTAAGTCCCCCCTCACTTGTATTCTCTTGATACTCTTTGATTCCTGGAGGTGGTGATTTAGCTAATTCATCAGTTTTGCGCTGAATTTGATTTAGCTGGTCGGTAGCTTCAGTAGGGTGGCTTTGATAGCTCTCGATCGCAAAAGCGGGAAAAGCATTAGTTAAAAGTAGTAAGGCACAGGTGAAAGCCACAACTAAAAAACGCACGGGGCGCACCAGAGATAAAACCGAATCAATTATTTTCATTTGAAATCCTCGATAACAGCACTAACGCAGAACTTTTAATCTGATAGAGAAGCTTATGCCTTTAGCTGATCAATTTGAGCCATCAAATTATCAAGCTGTGCTTCCATCTTTACACTCTTACTCTACAAACCTTGTGAAGAGGTGGGGGCTGTATATTCCGCATCGGCTCAGTAAGGGGAAACAGGCAAATCAACCCTGACTTTTATATTAAAGTATTGCGGCTCACATTAGGATTCTTCTTTACAAGGTTCGCTTATTTTTTTATACATCTACAACATTAATATTTGAATCGACCTATAGACTGAACTTTCGTTTGTTTATGTTTGCAACAGAATCAATCTATAGATAGATAAACTTAATACTATCTTAGTGTGTTAACTCTTTTTTTGATGACATTAAGTTTGGTTGATTAATTTCTTAATTTATTTATAGT
>CAXTNZ010000080.1:0-25624 GCA_964245695.1 uncultured bacterium
CCCCCACTCCCCATCCTCCTGTTGATACAATCAACTAAGCCTTTGCGTTTGAGCGGTTGTGTCCCACATCAGTAAGAGTGCGGTTCACTGCATAAATCCCGATTGTCAACGTCCTTATCCCCAGCTTTGGGGACAAAAGTTTTGCAACAGCTGCGGCGCACCGCTACAGCTTCTAGACCGCTATGTCCCTCTTCAACGTTTAGGTTCTGGAGGATTTGCCCAAATTTACACGCTTTGGGATGAAAAGACCCAAACAGAGAAAGTGCTGAAAGTGTTGGTGGAAAATTCACCAAAGGCAGTGGAATTGTTTGCCCAAGAAGCTGCTGTTTTAATTGGTTTGCGGCATCCTGGTGTTCCCAGGGTTGATGATGATGGGAATTTTCAGATAAATTTGTTCAATCCACAACCGCGCCAACTACCTTGTCTGGTGATGGAAAAAATCGATGGGTTGACGCTGGAGGAGATTCTCGAACAGTATCCTCAAGGATGTCCCCAAGAATTGGTGTTAAAGTGGCTTACCCAAGCTGTGGAAATTTTGCAGGAGTTGCACAAACGCCAAATTCTTCACCGCGATATTAAACCTTCTAATTTGATGCTGCGTACTTTTCCCGCAACCACACTTTTGAATCAGGGGGGAGGTGGGGAAAGTCCCTTGGTGCTGATTGATTTTGGTGGGGCGAAACAAATTAGTGGAGCAATGCTTGGTCGAGAGTCTAGTTCAACCAGGTTATTTTCTTCTGGTTACAGTCCACCAGAACAAGTTACTGGGGGTAATGTCGGACCTGCTGCTGATTTTTATGCCCTCGGTCGGACGATGATTGAATTAGTTACGGGCAAGTATCCGCCAAAATTAGAAGATCCGCAAACTGGAGAGTTGCGCTGGCGTAGTGGCATAAATATCAACCCGCAATTGGCAGATTTGCTGGATGAGATGGTGCAGGAGGATGTGCGATCGCGTCCGGCAAATGCAGCTATAATTCAAAGACGTTTGGCGAAAATTTCCCGACCATCCTCGCACTCGGACTTTTTCTCGCAGCTAATCCAAGCTGTCAGGCAAGCGATCGCCTCTTTTACGCAAGCTTTAAGTAAAACTACTCTTTTCACATTCCAAGCGATATTTAAGGTCTTTACTGCCTGTCTAATGACAATTTGGACAATGGTTCTGACCTGCATCGGCGCTGCTATAGGTACGATTGCTGGTTTTATTTTGGCGTATCACACAATTTTGGGCGATCGCGTTGGCGAAATTGTGTCTGATCGGCTACTCGGATTGATTCCGAATATTAACCCTGTTTTGGGGTCAGAAATTCTTTTATTTGCCGCTGCTGGTTTGGGAACCGCATGGGGACTGACAGCAGCCGGGAGTTTTGGTCAGCGGCGGCGCTTTTTAATAGCGTCGTTGATGGGCATTATTGGCTATGGGTTTAGCTGGTTAGTGTTGCAATTAATTACACCACCTGGTGGAATCGAAGCGTCAGTAATATCGATTTCGGTTGCTGTTTTCCTTCTCACCCTTGGTTTAGGGATACGCAGCCATCAAATAGTTTACGCGGCGATCGCTTCTTTTGGCAGTGCGCTCGTCTTTGCGCTTTTAATCAGTTTAAGATTGTCACCTACTGCATTCCTCTTTCACAGTCCACCCGACAAGTTGAATTTACTGCTTACTATTGTTTTTTTTAGTCTTGCCGGCTTGTTTGTTAGCTTCTGGTTGGCGGTGAGTCACTACCTTATAGTGCCTGGATTGCGCTTTTTGGGCTGGCGTTGAGGAGGAGTGGGGGGAGTGGGGGGACATAAGGAGAAATTTTACAATCCAATGCCATGTCCCCCGCCCAATGCCGCATCTCCCCCAAATTCATCTAGATCAAAATCCCCCAAGCCGCCTTTTTATAAGGGCTTGGGGGATTTCATAAAGAGTAGGTGATAGAGTTTCTGTATAGTTCGTGATAAATCTATTCTAGAGTCTATAGTTTATTTTGACCAGTATTATTTAGCATAATTCATTCTAATTTAACAATTGTTTTATCATTTATTTATATATCTTTGTGAAAGTGAGGGCGATCACGTTACAGGAAAGCGTTCCGTAGTTCATCTGTCACAGGTATGACCGCTGTTTGTGCGATCGCCTCATGGGGTCAGTCCTAAAAGCGAGACTAAATAGCTTTGCTATCCTTTTCCCCGTGTCCCCCATCACTTAATAACTTATATAAATTCAGATCCCCCCAAGCCGCTTTTTTGTTTGGGCTTGGGGGGATCTCATAAAGAGTAGGCTATAGAGTTACAGTATATTTATCAACAAATCTATTCTATACAACACCTCTTCTGATGAATAGCCAAAATCTCATAGTTCACAGTACTTTTAAGCCTTCTTTATTAGTTCTTCATGCCTATGGCTTACTTAATAAGTCGTATATGTAAGTATAGCAATACATCCTTGCTTAGCTCGCCTACCTTTGACTTTATGCAAAAAAATATGAAACTCAAGATTGCCACTACCGTTGTGCTATTAACTTGTTTAGGGTTTACAGAACAAGCATTTGCATTCAATCAGCAAGATATGGATCAGCTTAAAGCAACAAAGGTTTGTCCACGGTGCGACTTGAGTGGTGCAAACTTAACTCAAGCGAATCTAAGTGGAGCAAATTTACGAGAAGCTAACTTAAAGGGTGCGACTTTATCTGGTGCTAATCTCAAAAATGCGGATCTAACAAGTGCCAATTTAGAAGGTGCGGTAATGACTTCGGCAAATTTAGTTGGCGCTTCCTTGACGGGTACAAATTTGAAATCAGCATCGCTGGAAAATGCCGATCTGACTTTTGCTGGTTTAATCAGCGCCAATTTAGAAGCCGCTAACTTCAAAGGTGCTAAGTTCGAGTTTACCAATTTCCGAGGGGCATACTTCCGACTGACAACTTTGCCCGTGGGAACCGTCACTTCTGATCAACCATATGGGTCGCCGGTGGAAGTCACACAAGACCCGAAAAACAAACCACAGGAATCTAAAAAGAGATAGGGACTGGGGACTGGGGGAAAATGAGGAAATTAATTTGTCTCCACCTACTCCCTCTACTCCCCCTACTCGCCCCACTTCCAATTCACAGTAGTTCGTCTTTTGTTAGACGCTTCTTTATTATGGGAGACAAGCCTGTAGATTAGTTGATCGATGCTTACCCGTATTAAAGACTTAGCAATAAAACTAGCGCCTCGCTTAATTGAAATTCGCCGCCATATCCATTCTCACCCAGAACTCAGCGGTCAAGAGTACCAAACAGCCGCGTTTGTTGCTGGTGTCTTGTCTTCGAGTGGTGTTCATGTGCAAGAGGGTGTTGGCAAAACCGGTGTCATCGGAGAACTGCAAGGCACTGGTAATGATAATCGTTTATTGGCAATTCGCACTGACATGGACGCTTTGCCAATTAAAGAACGTACTGGGTTGGAGTTCGCCTCTCGCCAAGAAGGCATAATGCACGCTTGCGGACACGATGTCCACACTACAGTTGGTCTGGGAACGGCAATGGTACTGTCGCAGATAGCAGAAGAATTGCCTGGTAAGGTGCGGTTTTTATTCCAGCCAGCAGAGGAAATTGCCCAAGGTGCAAGCTGGATGGTGGCAGATGGGGCGATGGAAAATGTCTCAGCTGTATTAGGAATTCATGTTTTCCCTTCGATACCCGCAGGTTCAATTGGTGTGCGCTATGGCGCGTTGACAGCAGCGGCTGACGATCTAGAGATTATTATTATCGGGGAATCTGGACATGGCGCTCGTCCCCATGAGGCGATTGATGCTATCTGGATTGCCGCGCAAGTAATTACCACACTGCAACAAGCGATTAGCCGGACGCATAATCCTTTGCGTCCTGTAGTATTGAGCATAGGGCAGATTAATGGTGGTAGAGCGCCGAATGTGATTGCGGATCAAGTGCGGTTGTTGGGAACAGTGCGATCGCTTCATCCAGAAACTCGTGCCAATCTACCAAAATGGATTGAAAAAATAGTCGCTAGTGTATGCAATTCCTTTGGCGCACGTTATCAAGTCAATTATCGTCAAGGCACGCCCAGTGTGCAAAATGATTATGCCTTAACACAGTTGTTGCAATCAGCAGCCGAAGAAGCTTGGACAAGCGATCGCATTCAAGTATTACCCGAACCCTCTCTGGGTGCTGAAGATTTTTCTGTTTATTTAGAACACGCCCCTGGTTCGATGTTTCGTTTGGGTGTAGGCTACAAAGATAGAACCATTAATCACCCATTGCACCATCCGCAATTTGAAGTTGATGAATCTGCCATTGTTACCGGGGTTGTAACTATGGCATATAGCGCTTACAAATATTGGCTGTAAATTAATCCTAAATGGAAGACTAGCAATTAGCAGTTAGCAGTCACCACCTAAACAAAAAACTCCTAACACATATGTGTTGGGAGTTCTAAATTTAAACCCACATCTTTTAAGTTTCGCGCATCGCATTTCGCACCAGCGCCTGGGAGGTAATAAGGAAAAAGAAAGAAGGAAAAAACTTTTACCTTTTACCTTTTATCCCTAGCGCAGATTTAATATTTTCAAGATACGCATTATCGATGAAAATTTCTCTCACCAGGCTAGTGTAGGGGCGGGGAAACCCCGCCCCTACTACTTCGCTCTACTTTGCAAATTTCTCGGCAATTTGGCTCTTAACGGCTTTGAATTGTGTAGATAATTGTTCGCTTTCTTGAGTGCTCAAGTTGTTGCGAATCGCAGCAAACATTGTGCTTTCTTCTTGACGAATGTGGTCGCCAATATTATCCATTAGCTGCTTGATTTTGTCTTTGAACTGAGATGAAGAGGGGTCGATAGCTTTGATTTCCTCTAACATCTGCTTTTGCTGAGCTTGCTCGTCAAACAGTTCTTGAGTGTCTTTTTCACCGTAGAAAGGACGAACTCTTGGGTAAACGACTTGCTCTTCAGCTTCAGCGTGAGCTGATAGATCCTTGTAGATTTGACCGAAGTATTCTTGGATCTTTTGGGGATCGTTGCTTTGTAGCAGTTCGGTGAACAGGGTATTAACTTTGTTGTGATCCAGGCGGATAAGATCCTGGATGTTCATATCTTGCTTGTCGCTGCTTTGGGTAACAGCACTACCTACAACACCGCTGAATGCTGCCATAGCATCTTGGACTCTTGACCAAATACCTTGATCTGCATCTTGTCCGGTGAGTTCGCGAACACCCAAAATTTCCAGAACACCTTTAAGTTGCTCTTGGTGAGCGCGGTTCTCAAAGTTAATTGTATTCAAAGGTCCGATGGCTAACATCACGTCAGCGCCAACTTTTTGAGCAGCCTTGTGAATCGTCAAGCCAGTCATTACTTGTTGATGCTTGAGCAATTCATGCTGAAATACTTTTTCATACAAGCTCAATTTTGAGCCTTGCATCAATTCCCCAAGCTTTTGCACCATTTCTTTAATGGTGTCTTTGGGTTCGCCATGCACGCCATACTGAACAATTACAGTCTCCAGAATGCCCAAGTTTTTTTGGTCATCATTGAGAAAGTCTTGGAAGCGCTTGCTGATTTCAGAATCATTGGTTTCTTTCAAGAACAATTGCTCATTTTGAATCAGCAATTGTTGTATTGCTTTCATATCTGCCAATTTCGTGGCGATCGCAGAGCGCTTGGTATCATCTAAAGTTGCTACCATTGTTTGTTCTCCTGTGAAAAACTCTTTAAATCAGTGTTAACACTACGTTGCCATAAGGTGTTGGATGATTCCATCTTTCTTTTGAGCGATGCCAGTCAAACTAAAGTTATAAAAAGGAGAATTTTTTTAATAAATCTTATCCTTATACTTTTAGATAGATAACAGACTCACCTTGACTCCATCGCCAGATAGATAAATTTTGCAGACCAATTTTCTAGATTGGCTCCAGGATAGTCAAATAGGAGATAGAGTCAGAATGCCAGACAGTCCTGGACTGGGAGAGCAGGCACTAAATAAAGCCGCAGAAATAGGGTTATCTAGCCAGTTAGATGAAGTCGAAAATTTAGATGTAGATATCACAACCGATCCGCTCAAACTGGTTCAGGGACAGGTGGATGAAGTCACGATTGAAGGCGAAGGTTTGGTAATGCAAAAAGACCTCCGGATGGAGGAGTTAGAAATGCATATGAGTAGCGTTGCCATCAATCCTTTGAGTGTTACTTTTGGCAAAATTGAACTCACTAAACCGACTCAAGCCAGTACGCGGGTTGTATTAACTGAAGCTGATATCAATCGCGCCTTCAACTCTGAATATGTGCGCTCGCAATTGCAAAGTCAGAAAATCCACGTCAACGGGCAACTGATGACGATTGAACCTCAAAAGGTAAATCTTCGCCTACTCGGTGAGGGGAAAATAGCATTAAATGCCAGCATATTTTTAAAAGAAACAGGCTCTAACCAGCAAGTTGCCTTTTCAGCAGTACCCCATATCAGTGCTAACGGACAAACCGTTTCTCTAGAAAATGTTGAGTACGGCGAAAGTGAAGAAATATCGCCAGAATTGACAAAGGCTTTGATAGAGCAAACCAGCGCGCTTTTGAATTTGAGTAACTTCGATTTAGAAGGAATGAGCCTGCGAGTTAAGCAACTGAAAGTAGAAGCAGGTAAACTAACCTTACAAGCTGAAGCTTATCTAGAGCAAATTCCCTCGGCTTAAAAATAGGATAATAATGGAAACTACAGATACAAACCAATCAACTTCCACACCTTTTCCCAATATCCCACCAATTATTGAAAGTGACGACAGAGAGTATCTGGATACTGGTGTACCCAGCACAGTGGCGATCGCCGGACATCCTTTACACCCCCTGAGTGTCATTTTTCCCATCGCCTTTTTGGCTTTAGCCTTGGGAACCGACTTTGGTTATTGGTTAACTCATGATTTCTTCTGGGCTAGAGCTTCGCGCTGGCTAATCGGATTGGGATTAGGTGCAGGTGTCTTAGCCGCTGCGATCGGTATGAGCGACTTTTTGAAAATTGAAAGAGTCCGCAAGCGCAGTGCAGGCTGGGTACACATGATACTTAACGTAGCCATCCTAGTTTTATCACTCGTCAACTTCCTTTTGCGTTGGGGTGACGCTGAAGCAAGCATATTACCTTGGGGATTGCTAATCTCGCTCGTTGTCGGTACGCTGACTAGTGCTTCTGGCTGGTTCGGTGCTGAACTTTCATATCGCCACAAAATCGGTGTGGTGGGCGCTGGTAGTAGAAGATACCCTTAATCAGCATGAAGTATAAAGGATAAAAGATGAAGTTAGATTTAACCTTTATACTTTCGCTTTAAGAAAATGCTCCGAAACCGTAACCAAACAAGATTCATAATACTTTCTCTGCTCATCGTTGTACCGATGGGCTTTTTATTTAAGTACTACACTGGTTTCGCCCACGAATGGTTTAATAATTACGGTGCCGCAGTATTCTACGAAATCTTTTGGTGCTTATTCGCGTTTTTGTTCACCAGAAGTCGGGCTGCGGTCATCCAAATTCCTCTATGGGTTTTTGTCATCACTTGTATACTAGAATTCTTACAACTTTGGCATCCGCCCTTATTGACAGCAATTCGCGCCACTTTAATCGGTAAATGGTTAATTGGGACTACCTTTGCTTTATGGGATTTTCCTCATTATCTGTTGGGTTGTGTTTTAGGTTGGTTGTGGCTACGACAACTACAGGAAATAGGTAATGCAAAAAAAAGTCAAAGTTAAACCTAATTCAAAACAGCAAAAGATTCAAGAACAACTTGACGGTAGCCTTACTGTACATTTAAAATCGCCGCCTGTGGATGGTAAGGCTAATGAAGAGTTAATTAAACTACTAGCAGAAAAATTTGATGTGCCAAAATCCGATATCAGAATTAAGTCGGGTTTATCCTCTCGACAAAAGTTAGTGGAAATTGATACGGAAGGTTAGTATTTATGATTTTATCGTTGCTGCGTTGTTGGCTGGTAAAGCTTATTTAGTATCTTTGACTCAGCGCCGTAGGCATTTCCTGACACCGAGAGGATAGAATAGATTTTCCCCACTCCCTATTTTCAAAAAAGAGCAGGGAGAATAATAGACACACAGACGCAATGGTAAATTTTTACTCTTTAGTAATGCTGATGTATCCCGGCTGCGCTTTGACTCTTTCTATCCAAGCTTGGATATAGGGAAATCTTGACAAGTCAAACCCACCTTCATTAGCGACATGAGTGTATGCAAATAAACAGATATCAGCAATGGTATAACGTTCTGCTACAAAAAAAGTGTGGAACTTTAAATGGTTTTCCATCAAGTTAAGTGCTGCATATCCGCCTTCATGTTTTTGCTTTATGACATCTTTATATTCTTCGGCTTTACCTAAAACAGAAACCCAATATCTGGGGGGAGCGATAAAAGGTTCATGGCTGTACTGTTCAAAAAATAGCCATTGCAGTACTTGCGCTCGCGAAAAGCGGTCATAGGGTAAAAATTCTGTTCCTTCACTCAGATAAATCATGATGGCGTTTGATTCTGCCAAGTATTTCCCTGGCTCAACTTCCAAAACTGGAATCTTACCGTTTGGATTTTTACTTAAAAATTCTGGCGATCGCGTCTCGCCTTTAGTGATGTTAACCTCTACTCTTTCAAAGGGAATGCCAAGTTGTGTCAATAAAAGACGTATCTTATAGCCATTGCCAGAAGGTAAAAAATCGTACAGATGGATTGTTTCCATGCCAAAAAATATGGGGAGTAAGATGTATAGAAATCAGAGATTAGAATAAAATATCTTATCAAATCCTTTCAAAAAAAACAGGAGGAAAATTTTATAATATTTAGCATTTCAGCAAGATACTGAATTCTCTGAAAAAACAAAAAACACCAAAGTATTATTTGTTAATGGTAGTTAGTTGTTAAATTTTAATTAGCCGTTAAAAATAAAAGTATGTGTGGAAGATTTACTTTGAAGCAGCCAGCAAAAGCGATTGCCTCTGTGCTAGCGATCGCCTCGCCTAACGACCAAACTTTCGATGTAGAAAAACTTTCAGAATTGGCATCCCAATATAACATTGCACCTACGCAAATGGTCGCAACAGTGTTACACAACACAGAGAGTAACAAGCGAGAATTTCAGATGTTACGTTGGGGACTAATTCCTTCATGGGCAAAAGACATAGGCATGGGGGCAAAGCTAATCAACGCTAGGGCAGAAACTGTCGCAGAAAAACCCGCTTTTCGTTCAGCTTTCAAACGGCGACGTTGTTTGGTGGTGGCAGATGGCTTTTATGAGTGGCAGCGTATAGACGGTAAAAAGCAGCCTTTTTACTTTCGTATGCAAGATGGGCAACCTTTTAGCTTCGCAGGGTTGTGGGAGCAATGGCAATCTCCCGAAAAAGAGCAAATAACCTCTTGTACAATTTTGACAACCGAAGCTAACGAATTATTACAACCAATCCATGATCGAATGCCGGTGGTTCTTGATACGAAATATTACGATTTGTGGTTAGATCCGCAAGTGCAAAAGCCGGAAGCACTACAGCAGGTACTGCATCCCTACCCAGCTAGTGCAATGACTGCCTACCCCGTCAGCACTTTGGTAAACAATCCCAAGCATAATAATCCGGATTGTATAAATTCAATTTAAAAAAGAATTAGCCCACTAATCAGTTAAATTAGCTAATAAGGGATAGAAGCATCAACGCAATATAACTTTTAGCCATTAGCTGCAACATCACGTTCGTCAGATATGCCAAGAACCCAGAAAAACGATAATTTTATTGACAAGTCCTTTACAGTGATGGCAGATATCATCCTCAAGATGCTGCCAACTAACAAAAAAGCCAAAGAAGCCTTTGTTTATTACCGAGATGGAATGTCAGCCCAGGCAGAAGGAGAATATGCTGAAGCTTTGGATTATTATCAAGAAGCCCTAACATTAGAGGAAGACACTTATGATCGCAGTTACATCCTCTACAATATGGGGCTAATTTACGCCAGTAACGGCGACCACAATAAGGCTTTGGAATTGTACCATCAAGCAATAGAGTTGAACCCACGCCTACCCCAAGCCTTAAACAACATCGCCGTGATTTACCAGTTTCAGGGCGAAAAGGCTAAAGAAGCTGGGGATAACGACACCGGCGAAACGCTGTTTGACCAAGCAGCAGAATATTGGATTAGAGCGATTCGCTTAGCTCCCAATAACTACATTGAGGCTCAAAACTGGCTGAAAACCACTGGGCGATCGCAAATTGACGTATTCTTTTAACTAGTCAAGAGTCATGAGTCATTAGCTATTGACTCTTGAATGAGTGACTCTTGACTCTTGACTCTTGAATGAGTGACTTTTGACCAAACCATGATTGATCGTGAGCAAGTTCGTAAAGTAGCCAATCTCGCTCGTTTAGAATTGACACCCGAAGAAGAGGATCAATTCACCACTCAGTTGGGAGATATTCTCGATTATGTTGAACAACTGAGTGAACTTGATGTCAGCAATGTCGCACCGACAACGCGGGCTATTGATGTCAGTAACGTGACGCGAGAAGATAAATTGCAACCTTATTCTGACAGAGAAGCTATTCTCAACAGTGCGCCGGAACAGGAAGGCGAATTTTTCAAAGTGCCAAAAATTATGAATGCTGAATAGCTAAAAGTCAAAAGTCTAGAGTATCTCTGGACTTTTTGACTTTTGACTTTTGACTTTTGACTTTGGACTTTGGACTTTGGACTTTGGAATAATGACTCCACAGAGTGATGATTTCCCAAACCATCATATGTGGCAATGGGTAGGGTAGGGCGCACACTGCCCACCATTACCACTGTCAAAGGAGAGAATTTATGGGTTTGGGAATCCTCAAAGATGGTAAGTGGATATCACAAAGGGAACAAGAAGACTCAGAAGGTAAATTTGTTCGTCCATCCACGACTTTCCGCAACAAGATAACCGCCGATGGTTCGAGTGGATTTAAAGCGGAACCGGGGCGCTATCATCTGTATATTTCTTGGGCTTGTCCTTGGGCTTGTCGTACCGCGATTATGCGCTCTTTGAAAGGACTAGAAGATGTGATTGGTTTATCGGTGGTTGCTGCGGAAATTCATGATAACAGCTGGGAATTCTCAGATGAACCAGGTTCCATTCCCGATACTGTCAACGGTACGAACTATCTCTGGCAAATTTATCTCAAAGCTGATCCCAATTACAGCGGGCGAGTAACAGTCCCAGTTTTATGGGACACACAAACTGGGACGATTGTCAATAATGAGTCCCGCGAAATTATCCAGATGTTCGATACAGAGTTCAATGCCTTTGCCAAACAAAATGTAAACTTTTATCCAGAAGCTTTGCAAAAAGTCATTGACGAAACAATTGATGCGATTTATCAACCAATTAATAATGGTGTGTATAGAGCGGGATTTGCTACTAGTCAGTCAGCTTACGATGAAGCGGTAACAGAATTATTTGCTGCGCTTCACCACTGGGAAAAAGTTTTAGGGGAGCAACGTTATCTGTGCGGGGATCAAGTTACTGAGGCAGACTGGTGTATGTTCACCACTTTGTTTCGCTTCGATGCAGTTTACTATGTGCATTTCAAATGCAATTTACAGCGGATTGTCGATTATCCCAACTTGTGGAATTACCTCAAAGACCTTTACCAACAGCCGGGAGTTAGGGAAACTTGCAACCTTGACCACATCAAACGGCATTATTACAAGAGCCATCCCAACGTTAACCCAACAGGCATTGTACCTAAAGGACCTAGAATTGATTTTGACGCACCCCATAACCGCGATCGCCTGACGGCTGTGTTTGCCAAAGCTTAATACTAATATTTTTGCTCAATAGTAGCGATCGCTCTGCGGTTTATCTAGAATTTTTAGCGGTCAAAATTTAAAAAATAAAAAACCTGGTTTCTAGGAAAGATTGCGGTAATCGCAACCAGATACTTGAAGAAACCGGGTTTTTAGCATAAGAGTGTATAAGTCCTAAATATTCGCAAAAATCTTTAAAAAAGTTATAAATTAGCAGAAACCTCTATGTAGTCATTAGTCGCTAGTTCTAGATAATCTTGACTAATGACTTTTGAATTGTCACTTTTTATGAATTATCCTACGTCTTGACAAGTCTCTCATCCTATAGGTCTAACTTTAGGATGGATGAGCGATCCCCAAGGATAGATGAGCGATCCCCGCCTTTACGACTACATTAGAACTGTTGATAAACATATTCTGCACTAATTGCTAAATATGAATACTTGCCCTTGTTGCTCAAACAAATTGCTCCGCCATATTCGTTGCTCAAATGTTTACTGGTTTTGTTCGCACTGTCGGCAAGAAATGCCTAATTTTGAGCGGGCGATCGCCTTGTCTCCTCAACTTGCCCGAAAACCAAGACGCTCGAATGGTATTTCGCCTCTAAAATTGCCAGTAGAAAGTTTTGCAGAAACCGATATTGCTTTAAAGTCTGAAAAAGAACGAGATTTAGCTGTTAGTGAAATAGGGTAGGCACTACTGCTTTTCGCGCTCGGTAAGCGTCCAACCCCTACAATCTAAATTACAATTCAAACGGCACACCAATTGTCGTCACACACAGTATTGCCTACCAATCCTATTTACTTGGGCGCACTAAAGCCTGCTTTTTCGGCGGTTGCTGTATCTTTAAAGCAGATATCCGGCTTAACTTTCTGATAATCAAGCGACTTGGCAACGCGGTAGATGTTGCCTCGCTTCTTCGTTACCTCGCCCTTAACAGGTGCATTGCCAGGACAAGTAGTTTCTCCGGTAGGTTTTACCCCTAGCTTTTCGGCTTCTGCGGGAATAGAAGCTTTAGTTTCCGACTCCCCTGCATCGTTGGAGGTTGAAGTTGCAGGCGTGGATGCTGGACTCGCACCAGCGCCAGCATCGGGTGCTTCAGCTTTCTTACCACAGCTTGTGAGCATTAAAACAGCTAACAACGCTAGCCCAATTGTCGATTGACGAGGTTTAAGTAGATGGTTCATAGCAGCGTTTACTACAGATAAAAATCAAGAGAATTTTGATGGTAGATGCAGGCAACACCTAGACAACGTGCTGCCTGAATCGGCAAATTAAAACTACAGACGCTTCAAATCAAGGGTTTTTAGCTCAAGTAAGATTAGTGAGGGAAGCCTGCGTGAGCCAATAAACCATCAAAATACTAAAGATAAAATATTTTAACCGATTGAGACTTGGTTGGTATCGACATCGGTAGTACCGCTAACCCCGCTAGCGATCGCCACCAATTGATCGAGAGTCTCTTGATCGGGGACGCTCCCTTTTAAAACAACTGTACTCCCTGTCTGAGCGACGTATAGCGAATCAATATCATCAAACTGAGAATCTTCGTCAAAAGCAAGGGCAACTCGTTTTGCCAGACCACTTTGGTCATATTCTCCATTTAATCCCACTCGCTCTAGTGGAATATCTTCCCCTGAATCATCAACAGCAACTGATTCCGGATTGACTTGAGCATCATCCGGTTTTTCCATGCCAAAAAGTCTTTGTAACCAACCCATAATTAAATGTTCTCCTTTTTATTTACACAGATAATTTTGGTTAACACAATGCAACCAATCATCCCAAGATTAGTACCAAAGCTGAGGTTACAGCACAAGTTTGCTAACTTTTGAGAGCCATATTATACAAAATACAGATAGCTCAGGAAAAAACTACTAAAGAAAACCTGTAATTTTAGAGATCGTTAAAGTCGGTAAATGAAGACTGGTGATTGGGGAGCCAGTCTTGTGCGGAGGCGTCCTCCGTTGAGCGAACTGGCGTGACTGGGGACTAGGAGATAAGGAAAAAGGAAAAAGTAAGAAGAAAGTTTTTTTACCTATTACCTTGTTTCTTTAATCCAAGCGTCCAAGGTTCCCCAGTCGCCATTAGCGACAGACTTTTTCTAGGGTAGCAGTGAAGTCTGGGTAAGAAATGGCGGCTGCTTCTGCACGTTGGATAATGGTTGTACCAGTGGCGACTAGAGATGCGATCGCTAAACTCATAGCAATGCGATGATCTGTATGGCTATCTACATCAGTACCCACCAAAGGAGTACCGCCTGTAACTTCCATACCATCTGGTAATTCGGTAACTTTTGCCCCCATTTTATTAAGTTGCTGAGCCATTACAGCAATGCGATCGCTTTCTTTCACCCGCAACTCTTCAGCATCCTTAAATACCGTCGTTCCCTCGGCAAATACTGCTGCAACTGCCAAAATCGGAATTTCATCAATCAATCTGGGTATGAGATCCCCAGCAATGGTGCAGCTTTGCAGACGGCTGGAACGCACTCGTAAATCAGCTACTGGTTCACCAGCAACTTCGCGCTCATTTTCCAGTTGGATATCTGCTCCCATCATCGCCAAAGCGTCTAAAATACCTGTGCGGGTGGGATTAACGCCGACATTTTCTACCACTAGCTCAGAATCGGGTACAATTGCCCCAGCGACTAACCAAAAGGCTGCTGAACTGATATCCCCAGGTACAATCACTTTTTGCCCATACAGTTGAGCCGGTCCAGTAACAGTAACGCTGTTGGTGTCTCTGTCAATACTAAGTTCTGCCCCAAACGCCCGTAACATCCGTTCGCTGTGGTCGCGGGAAAGTGCTGGTTCGCTGACAGTAGTTTGTCCCTCTGTCATCAAACCCGCCAGGAGAATGCAAGATTTCACTTGGGCGGAAGCGATGGGGGACTGGTAGTGACTTGGTTTGAGGGCTTGTCCAGCAATTGCTAAGGGTGCTAAAGAATTGCTTTTACGTCCCCAAATTTGCGCCCCCATTTGTAGCAAAGGTTTAACAACACGGGACATAGGACGCGATCGCAAAGAATTATCACCCGTGACAGTAAAAAAGCGCCCCGGATGAGACGCCAAAATTCCTAACATCAGTCGCAGCGTTGTCCCAGAGTTGCCGGCATTTAGCACATCAACTGGTTCAAGCAAATTCCCCAGACCAATACCTTTAACCCGCACCAATTCTGTATTAAGTTCCGAAATCTCTGCACCCATAGCTTGAAAACAGCTAGCAGTGCTGCGGGGGTCTTCTCCCAACAGAAGTCCTTGGATCTCGGTTTCACCTTGGGATAGTGCGCCTAACATTAAAGCCCTATGGGAAATAGATTTATCTCCCGGAACTCGGATGCGACCCTGCAAAGATAGCCCAGAAGGGGGTCGCTGAATAATTAAGTTTTGAGAAACGTTTTCTTTAGTTTCTACGGTTATAACAGAAGCCGACATTAGGATAAACTTACTTTTAACGGCATAGGAAGTTCGCGATTCGGCAAAGCTAATGCCGCCGCAGTTTACTTCCTCCCTAGTATCGTATCGCTTTCTGCTGTATAAAACTTACTTAAATCGCAATAAAGCGAATTTGATGTATATTTCTTACTTATAAGACTCCCACTGCCTGATTGCTGTAGAGAAGAGAGTCTTCACAAGCTTTACTTCCATAGTAGCTTTCGCACTAAAAAGCGTGGTTTTTGCTTTTTAAATTGACATTTAAGCTCTTTTTATCCTGATTTGTCTAGCTTACCTAATAAGCAGATTCAGTTAATATTAAACATGTTTTCCGATTCAGTTGCCTACCCTGACCTGCTAAACCCCTGGTATTGATTTCAGTTCGTTCAATAGCTTAAGCGCCCATTACGCTCCCATGCTGACCCATCACCGCAAGCCCGTGTGCTTATCACTCATTTCCACAGACCTCCCAGTTTCGTCTGTTGTTGAAACAGCCGGGACATTGTATCAAAAAGATAGTGACCGATTCCATTTACTGTTGACAGCACCGCCGTTAATTAGTTGCGAAGTGGGGAGTCCCCCAAGTCCAGAAGACACCCCTCTCCAAGGACAGCCCAAAGCTTACCCCCCTAGCAGTCCCAGGATATTATGGATGGAGATTTCACCATACCGGGTAATCATGACCATGCAAGGCAACGCTCAGTTGAGTTACCGTCACTTCTGGGAACAGGGCGTTTATGGCATTACTCGTTATTGGTTGCCAATCGAGTCATTGCAACGTCACGAACCTATTCGCTTACGCAATTTTACGCGTAGGCTGACTCTAACCGGACACCCCTTGCCAGAGCATTTGCGGGTGGAATACGAATTGTGGGCAGATAAAGTCCAGATGGGATGCTATATCCTTAATTTGGAAATTCAGCACTAATTAATAATAGCTAATAGCTAATAGCTATTAGCTATTTCCAAAATAATTAGGTTCGTTCCCAGGTTTCCATTTAATATTGCAACCAATACTCGGCTTTTGCTCACCTGCAATTGGTTTACCTGCCAAAACAGCTTCAATTGCAGTACGTAAATCTGCACCTGTCACAGGTTTACCATTACTTGGGCGACTATCATCCAATTGTCCTCGATATACGAGTTTCCGCTCTGCATCAAATATAAAAAAATCAGGTGTGCAAGCCGCTGTATATGCCTTAGCAGTCTCTTGACTTTCGTCATAGCACAAAGGAAAATTAAACTTAAGTTCTGTCGCCATTTCCTTCAGCAACTCAGGTGCATCATCTGGATAATTATTAATATCATTGGCGCTGATGCCAACAATTCCCAAATCAGTTTGGAAATAATCTTTTGCCAATTGCCCCAATTCTGCTTTTATATGCTTGACAAATGGGCAATGTTGACAAATAAACATTACCAAAAGCGCTTTTTTATCTGCAAAGGTCGAAAGCGCAATGGATTTGCCAGATACCACATCTGGTAAATGAAAATTCGGTGCTTGAGTGCCGAGCGGCAACATGGTAGAAGCAGTTAAAGCCATATTTTTTGAAGTTAGGAGTTAGGAGTTAGGATAACAAATTCCTTACTCCTTATTTTTAACTCTCAACGATCGCGCAAAAACTACAGATTTGCCAAAAGACCAAAAACGCCATGTCCTGTCAGCGCTTCTAATGCCATCAGAGAGACAAAACCAATCATCGCTAAACGACCGTTGAGCATTTCTGCATAAGCAGTAAACCCAGTGCGATCGCCTTGCTCATCTACATAAACCTTTGGCTCTACCGCAAAGTTGTTCATTAGACCCTGATCATCAATAATACCACCGTTTGTACGCATCGAATTTTCCTCATTTTTGCTGCTTATGTAACGAAATGTAACAAATATATTAAGCTTTGTAAAGTATGTTAGTTTGCCGAGGATGAAGTACCAGACAGAGATATGATTGTGGATCGATCAAACGCACTTTGCGATCGCGCACTCATTGTCATAAATCAAGTTCTCAACAGAATCATGCATCGATTCCGAGTAGAGGTTATTGCCAAAACACCAAACCCGCAGCAGGTTATTTATGCCGCCATGCACCAGGACTATACCGATGGGTTCGTGTATGAATCGCGCGACTCGTGGCCCTCGGAGTCCGAATGCGGCGAAATTATTGTTAAACGACTTTTAGCGGGTGAAAGGGGACATTATGGACCTTTAGAACATCCCCAAATAGTCTTCAACTGTGGCTATTTTCCCCACAGTGTCATGCAGCAGGCTCGTACTCATAGAGTAAGTGTATCATTTGATGTTCAATCTTTTAGATACACGGGCAACCAGTTCATTGATGTAGTCCAAGGAAAGAAAGATATAGAAGATGTTTTCTACCTGCGTCCTGTTGATTATTACACTGATAGACAAGGCAAAAAATACTACTATTCGCCAGAGCAAAGAGCGGCAGATTTGCAGTGGTGTCTAGAAGCTGCGAAGCGATATAAAGCTGATTTTGAGGGGGGAATGTCTGAGGAACACGCAAGAGGTAAAATGCCTTTTGATTACCGCCAGCATTTTGTAGTTAGTTTCAATTTAAGGTCTTTCTTGCATTTTTGCGATTTGAGAAATAAGAAGGATGCTCAACTCGAAATTCAAAAGTTGTGTGAAATGATGTGGTTACATTTTGAAGAATGGGTACCAGCAATAGCAGAATGGTATGAAAAGTATCGTTTAGGCAAAGCGAGATTAGCACCATAATTTCTTTGGGGAATTCAAAATTCAAAATTCCAAATTCCAAATTCCAAATTTTGAATTGCTTAGACTTTTGCTAAAGTGACAATTTCTAGCTGATCCTGATATTTACCTTGACGAGCTTCATAACTAATAGCGCAGGGTTCACCTTCTAAAAATAGCAACTGCACTACGCCTTCGTTGGCATAAATACGACAATCAGCACTTGAAGAATTGGAAAATTCTAGAGTTAAATGACCGCGCCACGCTGCTTCAGCCGGTGTTAAATTTGCTATTATACCACAGCGTGCGTAGGTGCTTTTTCCAATGCATATTACTGTAATATTATCTGGAACCTGTAGCCTTTCTAGCGCAACTCCCAGACCATAAGAATGAGCAGGTAATATAAAGTAACTGCCATCAGCATCTGTGTGTAATGATGTTGGTTCTAAATTATCAGGATTAAAATTTTTGGGATCGACTACAGTCCCAGGAATGTGGCGAAAAATGCGGAATTCAGCACTGGATAGGCGTATATCGTAGCCATAGGAAGAAAGACCATAGCTGATAACAGGTTGAACCCCTAAAGATGGGTCTTTTTGTACTTTTCGGATTAAGCTTGGCTCAAAAGGCGAAATCATACCCTTTTGAGCCATTTCAGTAATCCAGATATCGTTTTTAATCACAAGTTCACAGCTAATTCAAATTGAATTACTAGCATACCGTGAACAGAGCTATCTATTTTATGGTCGATAACTGCGACGAATCTCTGTGATTTGATCTGCTACATCTAGAAGAGATGTGGGCATTTCTGGTCCTGTGAGAATGATATCGACATTGGCAGGGCGTTTTGCCAGAAACGCTAAAACTTCTATTTCCGGAATTAAACCAAAGTTAATTGCCAAACTTAACTCATCTAAAACAACGAGAGAATACTTACCTTCAAATACGACTTTTTGTGTATGTTGCCACAGCTTTTGTAAGGATTCAATTTCAGTATCTTCTAGATGTGGTGTATCAATGCAACGAGGTAAATCACAGCGAATCCAATCTAAGTTTTGTCCTAGCTGCATCGGGTGCTGGTGTCCTTGATTAATGCCTCCTTTAAGGAACTGCACTACTAACACTGGTGTGCCTTGACCGGCAATTCTCAGAGCTTGAGCCATGACGGTAGTAAAAAAGTTACGGTGTAAGCTAGTGAAAACTTGCACTAGTCCTTCAACTGGATACGGTAAGTTAACGGTCGAATTTAGGGTGGGGGTTTCTAGCTGGGCAACCATAGGGTAATGTACCAAAAAATACAACTGATAAAAGCGCTTTTGCCGAGGGTTGTTATGGAAAATCTGCTTGTATAATCAAGCTATTTTTAATAAAGTGTATTGTCTTAGCCAAGTCGCATTCTTAGTCAAACACTACGTTTGTCCTGAAGTCAATAGTAGTTAAGATTTATATTCTTGCCTTGGCTAGGAAAGTAGCAGTAAAAAATAAAACACGTAAATGGAATTTAAACTAATTAAAAAGCTATAAGTTTGGCTGAAAATCACCTCTATGTTAGATTCCCCGATAGTTTGGGCAAAACAGATTCAGAGAGTTATAAATGTGACAGGATGAGGAGTGAGTATTTGTGAGATTCGTGATTTTAGGAGGATCAGGTTCGGGGAAAAGCACTCAAGCACAAAGGCTTTGCAGACACTTTGATATTCCTTGGATTTCCACAGGCGAGATTTTAAGGGAAGCGATTGCTAATCTTAGCAGTTTGGGTCGCCACGCGCTGCCATATGTGGAAAAAGGGGAGTTAGTCCCAGGGGAAATGATGATTGAATTTATCCGGACTCGGCTGAACCAACCTGATATCAAAAGTGGTTGGGTGTTAGAGGGCTATCCCCGTACTGCTTTCCAAGCTGAGGAATTGAATTTTTTATTGGATCATTTAGATCAAAAATTAGACTGGGCGATTTATTTACAAGTACCACAAGCAGTCATGGTTGCTCGCTCATTAGGGCGATCGCTCCCAGATGAACAACCGGAAATCGTCCAGCGCCGCATTGAGTTATTTTATGATCGCACTATTCCCATCCTAGAATATTATGATCGTCGTCGTCGTCTGTTAACCATCAACGGCGACCAGTTACCAGAGATGGTACAGCAAAATATTCTAACTCTCCTTTCAATTCCTTAGAACTTATACCTTGCAGCATTCTTAATTAGAAGGGGTATTTGCCACTTTCGTCCCCATCGCTTTATCAGAAGATGGGAATGAACTGGTTGTTTTTTAACAATACTTAAACTATAAATTCGCAGCGCAACTTGAAAGTAAGACTGTATTCTATATAAAAGTTCTGAGGCAACTTCAATGGTTTGGCAGCGTCCAGATGGTCGGCAACCCTACCAACTCCGTCCCATCAGCTTTGAGCAAAACTTCACTCGCTTTGCTCCCGGTTCGGTTCTCACAAAATGCGGAGACACTCAGGTACTTTGTACTGTCAGTGTTAGTGAGGGAGTCCCCAAGTTTTTAAAAGGAACAGGCAAAGGTTGGCTGACTGCTGAGTATCGAATGCTGCCATCAGCCACTCAGCAACGACAAGAACGGGAATTGTTGAAATTGTCTGGACGGACTCAAGAAATTCAACGTTTGATTGGACGCAGCTTACGGGCGGCTGTGGATTTGGAGGCGTTGGGAGAACGAACGCTGACTATAGATGCCGATGTGTTGCAAGCAGACGCGGGAACTAGGACAACAGCGATTACAGGCTCTTTTGTGGCATTAGCTCATGCTATTTCTAAATTATTGCAGCAGGGAGTGTTAGAGCGATCGCCAATGGTTGGACAGGTAGCAGCGGTTTCTGTCGGATTATTGCAATCAGAGCCATTTTTGGATCTAGACTACATCGAAGACGTAGCCGCTGATGTGGATTTCAACGTGGTGATGAATCAAGACTTGGGGATAATTGAAGTCCAGGGAACAGCGGAGTCAGGCAGTTTTAGCCGCATCCAGTTGAATCAGCTACTCGATTTAGCAGAAAAAGGAATTCAGCAATTGTTAATTGCCCAACGGGAAGCGATCGCTGACTGGAAAGTGCTGTTTGTTAGGGATTAGGGCATTGGGCTTTCTTGCAGGGGGCTTTCTTGCAGGGAGCAGGAGTGATAATTCTTTTCAAGCGTCCAAGCTCAAGAGCGTCCCCAGTCCCTCATGATGTTAAGAGTTTCAAAAGGTAAAACGGGGGATTGTCAGAATTTCGCTATTGTATTGCACAGAAGTAGGCAACGTGAGGATGAAGCCATGAATAAAAAGGTTGAAGTTTTATCGGATCAGGCGGCGTTAATAGCGCGATCGCTCGAATTGATTTTGTCCAAGGTGGAAACTGCCATACAAATGCGGGGAAGATTTACGATCGCTTTATCTGGCGGTAGCACACCTAAGCCATTGTACGAAGCGATCGCGAATCAAAAACTGCCTTGGGATAAAATTCATGTCTTTTGGGGAGATGAACGTTACGTCCCAGCAGATCATCCGGATAGCAACGAACTGATGGCGCGTCGTACGTGGCTAGATCGCGTTGATATCCCAGCAGCCAATATCCACGCCACGCCGACTTTGGATGGTGATCCTGCGGTGTCAGCAGCCAAGTATGAAAAGCATTTGCAAGAATTTTTTCGTGCTTCGCCCGGAGAGTTTCCCGCTTTGGATGTAATACTGCTAGGGATGGGTGATGATGCACATACCGCATCTTTGTTTCCGCACACAGAAGCGTTAAAAGTACGCGATCACATGATTACTGTAGGTAACAAAGACGGAAACCCCCGCATAACGTTCACATACCCATTTATCAACGCCGCTCACTGCGTGATGTTCGTGGTTGCTGGTGCTAATAAACGCCCAGCGTTAGCTCAAGTCTTCGCACCCGAAGCTGATGAATTCACTTATCCATCCCGCCTAATTCAACCCCAAGGAGAACTTTGGTGGCTGCTGGATGCCGCAGCGGGTAGTGAACTAACAAACAATCAAGGATAAAGTGTGAAGTAGGAAGTAGGAAGTAAGAAGTGTAAAATTTTTATCTTTGAGCCTTCTGCCTTCTGCCTTCAAAAGCGTAATTGTTAAAATCTAAAGCTAGAGTTACTCCTTTGGCGAACTTCCGATGTCTGACGACAAGCCGCTCTGTGTCTGGGCGTGGAAGCCGCCGCTCGGAGTTGTCTCTGCTTGCCAGCACTATTTTACGATGATCTTGAACAAAGGCTTAAATCGATGATCGTCTGCCCTAACTGCAATCACCCCAATCCGGACGGCGCTGTCCAGTGTGAAGCTTGCTATACCCCCTTACCTGCGACTAGTAACTGTCCCAGCTGTGGGGCAACCGTGCAGACAGATGCCGCTTTCTGCGGTCAGTGCGGCTTTAACCTGCACGCAACTGCTGCCACAGCAGTTACACCAACAGTGGCTCCCGACATCCCCTCGGAAGTACCCTCGTTAAATACCCCTGACCCACTGTTAGAACTTTTACAACCAGACCCTTTGGGAATCGGCGGAACTTCCAACTCCCACCCTTCCGCTGGCTCACCCTTACCACCGACAGCAATGGCAGCTCCCCCACAGGTAACTCCCCCAGAAAGCAGCCCTCCAAGTGCGCCACCGCCAACCGTCGCCGCTCCCCCGGTAATGTCTGGGCAAGGAAATCCAACTCCACCGTCGCAACCAGCACCACCACCACCACCACCCGCACCCCCAGAAGCAACAGCACCGCCTGAACCTGTAGCACCCCCACCTCAACCTGTAGCACCCGCCGTAAGTCCCTCAAAAACCCAATTGCAGCAGGTGACAGCGCGGCTAGTCCACGTCCAAAGCGATAGGCAGATTGAATTGCCACAAAGTCTCTCGGTGATTCATATTGGCAAGCAAAATGACCGTATTCCTCCAGATGTGGATGTATCCGGATTTCCCAATTCGGAAATTGTCTCGCGGATTCATGCAGATATTCGCGTTGAGGGAGACTCTCACTATATCGAAGACGTGGGAAGCTCTAATGGCACTTACATTAACAATTTGCCATTGTTACCGGGGAATCGGCACCGTTTGCGACCAGGCGATCGCATTAGTTTGGGTAAGGGAGACATGGTAACATTTTTGTTTCAAATCTCTTAGCCGCTTCGCGAGTAAAATTAGATACAAGCCGAGAGCGTAATTACATTTATCCTGCTGCATCCTCAGCAATCCATCCTGGCTTAACGCACTCCGCTACCTGAATAAGTGCAGCTAGGATGGATGAAAATGCAACTAAAGCAGTTGCGGTAATTACCTTAAGGAATGTCACCCATGAGCGAACGTTGGAAAGATTTTGAACCCTTGCTCAAACATGAAGCCCCGTCGGCTGTTGACCGCATGGGGCTTACTTGGCTAATTGCAGCGGCGATCGCCACTATCCTATTGTGGCAACTACCAGGAGGAGATTACATTTTATACCCATTCACCATCCTGGCAACTTGGTTTCATGAAATGAGTCATGGCTTGATGGCACTGGTATTGGGCGGACAATTTCGGAAATTAGAGATTTTTGGTAACGGTTCCGGTGTAGCAACTTATGCCATGTCCTTGTCTTTGGGACCAATTGGACCCGCTTTGGTTGCAGCAGCTGGACCAATGGGACCGCCGATTGCTGGTGCTGCTTTGATATTGGCTTCGCGCAGTTTTAAAGCGGCTTCTTTAAGTTTAAAAATTTTAGGTGCTTTTTTATTAGTTTCAACGTTAATTTGGGTGCGATCGCTTTTTGGATTGGTTGCGATTCCCCTGCTAGGTATAATTATCTTGGTGATCGCCTTGAAAGCTCCGCGTTGGATGCAGGGATTTGCCGTTCAATTTCTCGGCGTGCAAGCTTGTATAAGTACGTACCATCAACTTGACTATTTATTTAGCTACAGTGCTGGTCCCTTAGGACTTTCGGATACGGCGCAAATACAGCAGCGGTTATTGTTACCTTACTGGTTCTGGGGTGGATTGATGGCTGTTGCATCCCTGGTGATTTTAGTGCAGAGTCTGCGGATTGCTTATCGTTCGAGGTGATGGGTAATAAGGTGTTGCTGATTGAAAGTATGAATTAGCCTCACGCAAAGGCGCAAAGACGCAAAGAATCGTTGCTTAGTTATATCGAAAAAAGTAAATTCATACTTTAATTAAGCAACGCCGGTAATAAAAACCACAAAAAAGCGATTCGCAGCTTAACTCAAAGGATTGCTGAACATCAGGAAAAAATTAGACTCGAATCAGAGAAAGATTTTCCTGATGAAGGTTTAATTAACGTTAATAATCGCTAGTTGCTCTCACCAAAATGAGCGCCTTTTCTCCCGATGTCAACCAGATAAACACGTAAAATAAAAAACAGTATTATCCATCTAACCATTATGCCGCTACATGGCTGTGAATCCCGATGCGCGAGTTTGAGGCGTATTTTCAGGCGATCGCTACTGAACCGAAGTATCAGCGATCGTCAAATTTATATATCCTGACTGATACAAAAGATAAAAAGCATTTCTACGACATCGGGTTGATGGTGCAAACACCACAGCCCAAAAACCCTGATGGAATGCTTTTTGCGGAAAAACAGAATGTAGAGACGCGAAATTTCGCGTCTCTACCCGTGCTGGATGGTATCCGTAAATATGCTAATGACCATGTATTATTGGTAGGTAAACCTGGTTCGGGAAAATCCACAGCATTAGAGCGGCTGCTGTTAGACGAGGCAGAGCTATGTTTAAAAGCAGAAAAGCGAAAAATCCCTGTTTTAATTGAACTTCGCAGTTGGCGCACCTGTGTTATAGATTTAATCCAGAAGTTCTTCCGCAGGCACAAGCTACGCCGGAGTACGGATAACATTGATGACCTACTGTTTGAAGAACAATTATTTCTGCTTTTTGATGGATTGAACGAATTGCCATCTGATGAAGCACGACGGGAGGTTGCAGATTTCCGTGAGAACAACCCGCAAATCCCCATGATTTTTACCACACGGGATTTGGGTGTAGGTGGCGATTTGGGGATTAAAAAGCAACTGGAAATGCAACCCCTGACCGAGCAACAGATGCGCTCCTTTGTCACAGCATATCTTCCGCAACAGGGGGATGAGATGTTGCGACAATTAGGCGACAGACTGCGAGAATTGGGACAAACGCCTTTGATTTTGAAGATGCTTTGTGAGGTTTTTGATTCTGCAAAGCAAGTTCCGAAGAGTCGGGGAGCGTTATTTCATTGGTTTGACAGGGAATTTGACAAAGTTAAAGGGGTAGTTCCCATTGCCGAAGGGTTGGGACGCTGGAAGTCTGAACTTTTGCAGCATCTTGCGTTTGTGATGATGCAAGGAGAAAACCCCAATGAAAAACCAACAGATTTTCGGCTATCTATTTCTAGAGAAAAGGCTGAAGCTGTTTTAGAAGATTTCCTCAAAAATCGAGTAGACTCTCCTGGGCAAAAGGCAAAGGATTGGCTACAAGACTTGCTAAGACATTACTTAATTCAAACGGGAGCAGACCGAGAACAAATTGAATTTCACCATCAGCTATTTCAAGAGTACTACGCGGCGGAATATTTGCGGAAGCTGCTACCCAGTTTGAGTGATGCAAAGCTGAAACGCGATTATTTGAATTTGTTGAAGTGGACGGAACCGCTAGCGCTGATGTTGGGTTTGGTGGAGGATGAAGCGCTAGCGGTGCGTG
>CAXTNZ010000081.1:0-25498 GCA_964245695.1 uncultured bacterium
CCCCTGCACCCCCTGCTTCCCTACTCCTCTACTGCGGTGGCTTCGGTCGCTTTACCGGCTTAGGAGCGGGCGTTTTGGGTACAGGTTTTGGCGGCGGTGAGGAGTCGCCTGTTTTCTTAATTGGCATTGGAGTTTCGCCATTCCGTCTGGGGGAATATGGTTTTCTGCCGCCACCGCCACCACTACCGCTACGGGGACCGCCTCTTTGCGGTGGTCTACGTTTTTTGGGCAAGTCAGCGATCGCGTTAGCTTGTTCTATCAGTAATAAATCAGCTTCCCGCTTAACTTGAAAGTCCCAAAACTTGCCGACAGCTTTAGTACCAAGTACACCCGTAAGTTTCAACTTGAAATACTTAGCTTTGTCATCTTGTTTGCGGGGAGCCTGCTTAATCTTGACTACTAAGCTTTTAGCGTCAAAAGACTGGTAAACTACCTCGCCACGAACGGAAAAACCACCATCGACAATTTCTGATGAAGGTGTGAGGGCAGTTGTATTCTCTTCGGATGTATCTGATTTACCTTCATCAGCGGAAACTAATTGTGACTCCGAATCTTGGTTTTCATCTTCTGTGGAATGTTTCGCCAGGTTTTCTGGCTCCCAAACCCCGACAATTTGCAGGTGCAATGCATCATTTTCTTGCCTTGTGCGCGGATAAACTACCCACAAATGTTCTTTTTCTAAATCCAAGTGATTCTTAACTAAACTCATAATCCGACCCAAAAGGACGGCATTGAGTTCTATACCATCTGTAGTTAGCAGCATCCCTTGAGTGAATTGTTCGCTGCTGGCAACGTAGCGACCTCGGACTAAGCCGATCGCTCGGTACTGCATCGCTTCGCTGGGAGGCGGAATCGGTTGCTGCCGATTGGCTAGGTTCCCATCTGAGGAAGTCTCGCTGGGAATAACAGAGGAATTCTCAGGCTTAGAGGCTTGGGCTGGTGTTTGAACGTGATTTGCTGGTTCTAAGCTAGTTTTAGACTCCTTAGAAGCAGATGAGTTGGACGATTCAGGCGACGGCATCAGGTCGGAATTCATAAAAACTCCTTGCGGCGGAGACACATCCCATTGTGGGATTTTACTAAGGCAGCTGAAAAGAGCGTTTGTGCGGCTGCTTAAAAGTATATTTCCTTTCAAGAATGCCACTCAAGAGCGCTCTGTGTAATACTGAAAACGCTAAACTTACCATTTATACTCTAAATGTGTAATTTAGCGCTTTTACACTAGTTTCGGAAACATAACATAGCTACAATTTGTGAGGATTCCTCCAAAAGTCATCATTTACTTTAGCAGTGTAAATTGCTCTTTGTTATAAATTTCACAGCTAAACTCCCGTATTCCGCAAACTTTTTAAAATTTTTAACTTTCCCATTTGTGTAACCGATCATGTCATTATTCACGAGAAGGACGGTTTTGTGTCTCAACAGGGCAATCGTTGGATAGTTAAGGTAGTGCTGTTGCTGGCAGTTCTAGCTTTTGTCGGGGGTTCGATAGTTCCCTTAATTGCGGCATTTAATGATACGCAACGCCAAACTCAGAACACCACCAGCGCCAAAGTCAGCAGTTCGCCAGCCTCTGACCCAAAATCAAAAGCGGAAGACGAAGTAAGGGGTTATGAACGAGTTTTGCAACGGGAACCAGAAAATCCCACCGCGCTTAAAGGGTTATTACAAGCTAGGTTACAGCTGCTTAGTCAAAAAGGAAAAGGTGAAATTCAGCCAGCTGACATTCAAGCGGTAATTGAACCGTTAGAAAAGCTAGTCAAGCTGAATCCAGAACAGACGAAATACGCTGTGCTACTAGCGCAAGCAAAGCAGCAAATTGGCGACAAGGAAGGAGCAGCTCAAGCTTATCGCGCTGTTTTGGCAACTAAACCCGGCGATATTGAGGCTTTACAAGGAATGGTGGCTCTTTTGTTATCTCAAAAACGCCCCGAAGCTGCTATTGGCTTGCTGCAAGATACCCTCACTACCTCAACCCAGGCAAATAAAACTCAGCCGGGAAGTGTAGATGCGATCGCAGTACAAGTACTCTTGGGGAACGTTTACGCCTCGCAAAAAGGTTACAGCCAAGCTTTCTCTGTATACGATCTGGCAATTAAAAGCGATCCAAAGGATTTTCGCCCCGTTTTCGCAAAGGCGTTGCTTCTCAAAGAACAGGGCAAAATTGATGAGGCAAAACCTTTATTTGCTAGTGCTACCGCTTTAGCACCACCTCAATACAAAGACCAAATTAACCAGCAGGCAACAGCCTCCCCCACCCCGGCGGCTTCTCCCAAGCCATGAGGAGTGGGGGAGTGGGGGAGTGGGGGAAGTAGCGAGTAATAACTCCTGACTTTTGACTTTTGACTTTTGACTTTTGACTCCTAACTCCCTTCCATTGCTGCAACTGCGCCAAAGAGGATAAATAAGCATCCGCCAATTAAGGTGAGTTGGCGTTCGGAAATTCGCCCACTCAGCATTCGTCCACAACTTACGGCAATGACTGCACAAATAGAATGTCCTAATATCGCACCTGCAGTCACGCCTACAGGGTTATTACCCGCCGCTAGGGCGATGGTGGCAAATTGTGTGCGATCGCCCCACTCTCCTACGAAAGTAAGTACAAAGGCTTCTAGTACAATTGAGAGTGGGGTTTTTTTCTTGGGCAGTTGCTTTTCTGCCTGTTCTACCGCCGCTTTTGCCTCATCTACAACTTCTTTATCACAACTAGAAGCAGGCATCCGATTCGCATCATACAGCAGCTTGATACCAAAGCCGATGAATAATACAATTTCTGCGTAATGAATATAAAGCTTTGGCAGTAAAGATACCGCTTGCCCCGCTACCACAGAAATTATTGTCATTGCAGCTAAAGCCGCGATCGCACCGATTAATACCAGCCGTCGCGAGTGACGCATCGCTAAAATTACGGCGATAAAAAAGGTTTTATCTCCTAACTCGGAAACTGTGATTAATAATAAACCTGCGGTAAAAGCTGTTAGCACTCTCTCTAGCTCCTAAGGATTTTTTTCCTGTGTGAAGCTAAATGAGAGTTGCGAAACTTCACTAAGCTTCACACTTTTTTGTGTGAACTCAGTGAAGGTCTCGCTTCCAAATCTTTATAATTTGTCACCTGAACCAGGCTTATCGCCAGTATGTTGATTCAGATGCGCTGGCTTTTATATTTTTATATTCTTTTGCCAGCAGCTACTCCCCTTCTTGTAGTGATGATTATACATCTATCCCAGGTAGGAGTAAAGAAAGTAGGGAGCAAGCAGTTTTGTATAACGATTGAATTGGGCTGCGTGGTGTTTACTGAGGTAAAAATTCATCATTTGTTACTTCTGCTGAGGCTCCGACGCTCACTTTTTCCCATGTCGGCAATTTCCTCGATGAGGTTTTCCCCGTCTACGTTTGCGTAGTTCTGACGGGAGCAATTTTTCCACAGTCGTTTCTATCCATTGCAAGTAGTCAGTCTCATATAGCGTTTGGGAATGCGCTTTTAGGGAAGACATGGCAGTTTCCATCATTTACTGTGATTGTAGTTTGTGCCGAAACCTTACCTTTATCGCCACGATTGTTAAAAAGCTGGCAAACAATATCAATTGCGTCAAATATTGACTTGACTAATTTAATTGTTTATGCATTATTAATTACCCCCTAATGTAACTTTCACTTTGAGCAGCGCTCCTAAAAGTGCCAAAAATTGGTGCTAATCAAAATCATAACGAGTATGATTTATATAAAAACTCGATATGACTATGAGTTAACTTAATTCATTGGTAAGCGCCCGTTTATTTGCTGACCAATGCGGTGATGCAGGGCAATCTAAGTAACTAAATTGGAGAACTTTTTTACCCATGACTGAACCCCAAAAATTGACAACTGCTGACGGTATCCCTGTTGCCGATAACTAAAATACACTCACAGCCGGATCGCGTGGACCTGTATTAATGCAGGATTTCCATTTGCTAGAAAAGCTGGCTCATTTCAACAGAGAACGTATTCCTGAGCGCGTTGTCCACGCTAAAGGGGCAGCGGCTTTCGGTACTTTTACTGTTACAAATGATATAAGTCGCTACAGCAAAGCTAAACTGTTTTCGGAAATTGGCAAGAAAACCGAAGTCCTGCTTCGCTTTTCTACGGTTGGGGGAGAAAAGGGATCGGCAGATGCCGAGCGCGACCCTAGAGGCTTTGCCATCAAGTTTTATACTGAAGAGGGCAACTGGGATATCACAGGTAACAATACCCCTATTTTCTTCATCCGCGATCCGTTGAAGTTTCCTGACTTCATCCATACCCAAAAGCGCAATCCGCAAACTAACTGCAAAGACCACAATGCAAAGTGGGATTTCTGGTCACTCAGTCCAGAATCGCTGCACCAGGTAACGATCCTCTTTTCAGATCGGGGAATTCCGAAAACTTATCGACACATGGATGGTTTCGGTAGCCACACCTTCAGTTTGATTAATGCTCAGGGCGATACTCTTTCAGAGTCACTTCGTGAACGCGTTTGGTGTAAGTTTCACTTTAAGACTTTGCAAGGACATCAAACCTTGACGGAGGAAGAATCGACCAAGCTCAAAGGAGAAGATCCCGACCATGCGACTCACGATTTATTTGAAGCGATCGCCCAAAAAGACTATCCCAAATGGCGCATGTGTATTCAAGTGATGACACAGGAGCAAGCGTCAAAGCATCCAGACAATCCCTTTGACTTGACGAAAGTTTGGAAGCACTCAGAATATCCTTTAATTGAAGTAGGGATATTAGAGCTAAATCGTAACCCTGAGAATTACTTCGCCGAAGTTGAGCAAGCCGCTTTTAGCCCTAGTGCGGTAGTTCCGGGCGTTAGTTTCTCTCCAGACAAAATGCTTCAAGCTCGCATCATGTCTTACCCAGATGCTCAACGCTATCGCTTGGGTGGTAACTATCAGCAACTACCCGTCAACCAGCCTAAATGCCCGGTAATGCATTACCAGCGAGATGGTTTCATGGCGTTGGGAAACAACGGTGGAAGCGCTCCTAACTATGAACCCAATAGTGTTGAGGGTACTCCCAAAGAATGCCCAGCTTATGCGGAGCCACCTATGCATCTGGGTGATGTCGCAGTTGATCGCTACGATCATCGTCAAGGAAACGACGATTAGACCCAAGCAGGCGATCTCTATCGGTTACTAACTCCTGACCAGCAAGAGCGTCTTGTTGATAACATAGTTGGCAGTCTCAGTCAAGCGAGAAAGGACATCCAGATGCGTCAACTTTGCCATTTCTTCCGAGCAGATATTTCTTATGGTCGTAGTGTAGCTGAGGGGTTAGGCATTTCAATCGATCCTTCGATGCTTCGCGTTACTGCTGAAGTTGTAGGTATCTAGCAGTCTAAGGTGAGAAATTAGGCTTTGTTTAACTACAATCGCGCATTGTCTAATCTTGGTTGGGAAATGTCTCGAAGAGCAGGTTTGAGCAATTAGTATTGCTCTTGGTTACATTGTAGAGAGGTTACATGTAACCTCTCTACAATGTAAATATTTTAGTATTTCCGCTCTTTTGGCTCAAACATGGTAATGTTCACTGGGCGATACTGAATGTCAATCCCCGCTGGTGAATAGTAAGCCATTGTGTGTCTGAGGAAGTTTTCATCGTCTCGCTGGGGATAATCTTCGCGAAAGTGAGCGCCGCGACTTTCCTGGCGATTGAAGGCTGATGAGAGAATTGTTTGTCCCACCACCATCAAACTCCGCATTTCCAACGCTTCGACGATTTCTGTATTCCAGTCCCTGCCTTTGTCATCTAAATATATTTGCGAAGCTTTTTGTTGTAATTCTTGTATTTTTTCTAAACCTTCACGCATTAACTCCTGGGTGCGGAAAACGCCGCAGTATTCTGTCATGGTATCCTGGAAGGCTTGACGCACTTGGTTAATGCGATACTGCCCAGGCTGATCTAGTAAAGCTTGAATTTGTTGCTTTGCTTCTTTTATGTAACGTTGCTCGTCTATTGTTGGCAACTTGCGTTTTTGTACAAATTGTGCTATATATGCACCAGTTCTGCGTCCGTAAACTACGCATTCCAATAAAGAATTACTACCAAGACGATTTGCGCCATGTACGGATACACAAGCTGTTTCGCCTGCGGCAAAGAAGCTATCAACCAGTCCGTCGCCACTACTGCGGACTTGACCATCGGTGTTAACAGGGATACCACCCATACAATAATGAATTGTCGGGCGTACTGGCATCGGTTGCGTCACAGCATCCACACCAACTAAGCGATGCGCTTCTTCCCAGCAGAAGGGAACGCGGCTCATAATTTTTTCTTTGCCCATGTGACGCAAGTCGAGATAGACAAAGGGACCGCCTGCACTACCATCAAGATGAACACCACGACCGGCGCGAATTTCGTAGGCGATCGCTCGTGAGGTAATATCACGAGGGGCAAGTTCCATGCGAGTGGGTGCGTAGTTTGCCATAAAGCGATCGCCTTCAGAGTTAATCAAATACGCTCCTTCCCCGCGCACCGCTTCAGATATCAGCACCCCTACCGGATATAATCCAGTGGGGTGGAATTGGACAAATTCCATATCTTGCAGTGGCAAACCGGCGATCGCCGTCATCGCCAAACCATCACCAGTGGAAGCGTAATCATTAGAAGTCGTGTTATATACGCGACCATAGCCACCCGTGGCGAACATCACCGCCTTCGCCCTTACGACCTCTATATGTCCATCCAAGAGGCTGTACATGACCAAACCTTTCGCTTGACCATCTTCCAATATCAGGCGCATTACGTACCACTCTTGATAAATTTGCACACCGTAACGGCGCAAGTTGTTTACCAATTCGTGCAAAATTGCGTGACCGGTCTTATCGGCAGCGTAGCAGGTGCGGTTGTGAGAATGTCCGCCAAAAGCGCGTTGAGCAATGCGACCATCGGGCAAACGAGAAAACAATACGCCCATGTGTTCCAGGTCGATTACCACATCTGGCGCTTCACGAGTGAGTATTTCTACGGCATCTTGGTCTGCCAAATAATCGGAACCCTTGACTGTATCAAAAGCGTGTGCCTCCCAACTGTCAGCAGCATCAACATTTTTCAGCGACGCAGCCATACCACCTTGTGCCGCTACCGAGTGGGAACGAATTGGGTGTGTTTTCGCAACCACAGCTACATTCAAGCTAGGATCAGTCCTGGCAATTTCAACAGCGGCGCGGCATCCAGCCAATCCCCCCCCGACAATAATTACATCATGTTCAAGCATAATCAGCCCCCGACTGCAAAAAGAACTGTTGTTCTATTGTAAAGACATCAAAAAAAATTCCCTGCTAAAAAACAGGGATGTTAAATCAATTTTGGATTTTGAACCGCTGATGCACGCGGATAAACGCGGATAATATTTAGATAATTATCTGCACGGCGGCAGGTGCTTCAAGCCGGGAAACCCGTCCAACGCACTGCAAAAGTCCATCTGCGTGCATCAGCGGTTGCAATATTGGATTTTGGACTAGAAATTAGGGATTAGGAATAACCTTCTTCCCCAATCCCAATTCCCCAATTCCCTTAGCTGGTTGCTTCTACAGGTTGTTGCTGGGAAACATTACCGGGCATCGGTTCCATTTTTGTTGAAGCATCTACAGGCGACAGTTCAATATGATTTAACAAGGTAGTCACGAAAGCGAAAAGCAAGAAAGGCAACGATAGCAAAACGACGAGTCCAACTGTAGCTAAAGCATAAACGGGTCGTCTGGCACCCATCAGCGCCAAGGCTGCGGCTAAACTGATGGTAATGGTGATTAACCAAACAATTATTTGACCATAAATATCGCCGAAAGTTAGAGTACAGACAAATCGATACTTTTGAATATTATTTAAGTTCATTAGATTTACCTCCAGTCTCTCCTACTAGGTTCTACGTTAAAGCCATCTTTGGATACTTGATGATTTCTAAATATTTTTGCAAGCTTTGTAATATCACTTTACAATTCTCATTGTTCTTTGCAAATCAGATAGGAGATTTCAATGTTAACCAGTCATGACTTATCAAAAGCAATCGATGACCTCGTACAATCTACGTTTACTCCAGATGAACCAGGAGTAGCTGTCATTGTTATTCAAGCCTCTGAGGTTATCTATCGCAAAAGTTATGGAATGGCAAATTTAGAACTTGAAGTTCCAATTACTGAAGAAATGGTCTTCCGTCTTGGCTCAATAACGAAACAGTTCACAGCAGTTGCTGTGCTGATGCTCATGGAGCAAGGCAAATTAGCTCTTGATGACCCGATTACTAAGTTCTTGCCCGATTATCCAACTCACGACCATTTAATAACAGTAGAACATTTATTAACTCATACCTCTGGCATAAAAAGCTATACATCTATGCCTGAGTCGTTGTCTGTACAACGAAAAGATTTTGCCGTTTCCGAATTGATTGACTTTTTCAAATATCAGCCCATGCAGTTTGCACCGGGTAAGCGTTGGTTTTATAACAACTCAGGATACATTCTTCTTGGTGCGATTATTGAAAAAGTATCAGGGCAGACTTACGAGCAATTCATTCAACAGAACATATTCGATGTCTTGGGAATGAAACACTCTTACTATGACGTGCCACAACGTATTATTCCTGGACGTGCTTCTGGTTATCAAAAAGGAAAAAACGGTTATTTGAATGCAGAATATTTGAGTATGACACAAGCCTATGCTGCGGGTGCTTTGGCTTTGACTGTAGATGATTTAGCAATATGGGATGCTGCACTTTACACAGAACAATTAATTTCACAGCATACGCTGCTCCGAGCGTTTACTCCATACAATTTACCTGATTGTTGTTATGGCTATGGTTGGTTTATTAGTAATTATCAAGGGCATCAAATAGTAGAGCATGGTGGTGGAATCCACGGTTTCGTAAGCCATGCTGTTAGGATACCAGATGAGCGGATCTTTGTAGCCATGTTCTCAAACAATGAGGACAAAGGCTTTGTAATTGAAGCGTTAACAGTTAAAATTGCTACGCTTACTATTGGTAAGCCCTATCAAGATCCTTTAATAATTGAAGTAAGTTCAGAACTCCTTGCTTCTTATGAGGGTGTATATCAAATAGAGAACGTTGAATTCACTATTACCCACAAGAACGGTATTCTTATCTCTCAAGGAAAAATCCGCCCTCCATTAGAGTATGTGGCAATTTCTCCAACTGAATTCGTTATGAAGTCAAATAGTTTTCACCAGCTTAAGTTTATTAGCAACGCATCAGACGTAGTTACGGGAGTAGAGCAACGATATCGTTTAGATCCACCATTAGTAGCAGAAAAAACAGCTAAACAAGAGCCAAAATTAGAATAGAAATTTCTTTGGTTTTGAGTTGGGGTCTTATAATATAAACTAGTCCTCTTCTGTTGTGAGATACAGCCAAATGACATTAACTGCACAGCAATTAGAAGCGATGATGCCTGATGCAAGTCAGTTATACAGCGATGAGCCAGAAATGGAAAGTTCTTTGCACTATATGCAACTATTGCTGCTTGTCACTTGCTTAGATTGGCTGTGGCGTGACAAAAAGGATTATTTCATCGGTGCTAATCTTACCATTTATTTTAGTCGCCAACAACTGCGAAATCGTGATTTTCGCGGTCCCGATTTTTTCTTAGTCAAACAAACTCAAAAGCGTCCCCGCAACTCTTGGGTAGTTTGGGAAGAAGACGGCAAATATCCCAATTTGATTATCGAATTATTATCGACTAGCACCGCCGACACAGACCGAAATTTGAAAAAAAACCTGTATCAAAACTCTTTCCATACTCCAGAATATTTCTACTTTTCACCTGACACGTTAGAATTTGCCGGATTCAGACTAGTTGGAAGTGAATATGAAGAAATTGCGGCAAATAGCAATGGTTGGCGCTGGAGTCAGGAGTTAAGCTTGTATTTGGGTATAGAGTCAGGCAAACTGCGCTACTTTACCGCTGAAGGTAGTTTAGTGCCAACACCCGAAGAAGCTGCATTACAGGCACAATTAGACTTAGAACAGCAAACTATAGAGTTACAACAAGAACGGCAACGCGCTGAACATTTGGCGGAAAGATTAAAATCTCTTGGCATTGACATAGACTAAATAAGCAACTATTTTAACTTAAATTCATCAAACTTTACAACATCTGAATTCGGTTTGCGAGTATCAAAATAATAGCTGCTAATTGTACCCGTTCCTGTATCGAAGATACTAAAAACGGTGATGTCATTACTAGCAATATACGGCAAAGGCTTACCATCTTCACCTAACAGTGGAGCAATTGATGGAATAATTGGTTCTAAGCCATTTGGATCGCCAACTTCCGCATAATCTTCTTGATACCCAATTGGTACTTCCCGCTTATTTTCACCCAAATGGGCACCGTAAGAGTTACCAACATTAGATGTTTCTAAAAAGTGCATTCCCGACTGACTAAGGAAGCGGTTCCATAAATGAGAATGCCCATAAAATACAAGTTGCACTTTTGCAGCTTCTAATAATGGTATAACATCGCGGATAATATAATCTGCATCCTTGGGATATTCATAACGCACGGCATTAATATTGTCATCATCTCGTTCAATTATCTGCACTGGATCTGTATAAGCAGGGATAATGTTACCACCCAAAGAATGGGGCGGATGATGTAACATGACAACTTTGTATTTTGCTTGTTTAAACTCAGGGCTATTGAGTTCTTCGACTAGCCAATTGTACTGGGTGCTACCTTTGGCAATTGGCTGATAAATATGCTGTCCATAACCCCAATTTTCACTTGTTTTTAAATCAGCATCTCGTTCTCGATACCTACCTTTTGCGTCTGCATCCATGTTAGGAGTTCGCCACATATTCGTCGCGTAAAGTACTACTAAACGCACATCACCAAAGCTAGTTACATAATAAGTTTTACCACCTTCTTTACTTTGCGGAAGGGTGAAAATCTCTTCGTATGTATCGATATTAAAAGAATTATCTTTCAGAGATTCCCCATACAACTTTTGGGCTACTGCACAGGGAATCGTATCATCAAATTCATCGTTTAAACTCTTTGTGCTGGTACGCCCCATCAGTTCATGATTACCAATGCAAGTAAACATCGGTGCATGTTGAATTATTTGCCCGCCAGTGTAATATGTATTGTCTATTTTATAATTGGCGCGACCTTGCAAACAAGGAAAAAAAGCACCGCCGCGATTATCATCAAACCATTCACTGGCGCGATCGCTCACATTAACCAAATCACCCGCGAACCAAACTCCATCGACTCGTCCAACCGTCTCCACACATGATTGCAGATTTGCTGCTACCATCGGCTTGATTTGATGGTCAGAAGTAAGTAGAATTTTCAGCGGTGTACCTGGTTTTGGGGAAGGTGCGAGGGTAAACACATCGCTGCTAACACTCTCGCCATCTTCCCGCACACTCGTGACGCAATAAAAAACCCGCATACCAGAAGTTAAATTAGTCACCTCAGCCTCCTGTCGCCAAATATCGCGTTTGACAGGTTGTTGATATTCGGTTTGGTTTCCTACGCGCGAATTTTGGTCTTCGCGTGTGCGACTGAGTTTGGTTGTGCTAGCAACTGCTGTTTGAGCCAGATTTTCGCCATAGGCGACTATGTGTTGAGAACCAACAAACTCGGTAAACCAAACAACTCGTATTGAAGTTTCTGTCGGTAGTTGCAGGAATGGATCGCTTAGCAGTTGTGGTGCGGATATCATATGCATGGATTATAAACCGCAGATGTAGACGTGTTAGCGGTGAGCCAGTCCGGTGGACGGGTCCCCCGGCATAAAGGAACTGGCGAACCCGTAGGGCTTGCCGCAGGCTACGCAGATGGACGCAGATAATTAAGAATTATCTCAAGATTATCCGCGTTTATCTGCGGTTGCAATTTTAAATTTTCAATCAGGTAATTGCTAAAAAACCATAGGAGCGGCATTGCCCAACGGACACGTTGCTCAAGTCGGGGAACCCGCTGATGCGACTGTCCTCCCCTACAGGTTACACTAGTTTTTCCTCAATCGGAGCGGCGGGATTTGAACCCACGACCTCCACTACCCCAAAGTGGCGCGCTACCAAGCTGCGCTACGCCCCGGTCAACCTTTTAATTATAGCACGAGCTAATTTGATAAACAAGAGCAAAATCTAAAAAACTTGAAGCGTTTCAGCGGCTTGCTGCAAGCCACCAACAGCGTCAGCATCCCATCTACCTTCTACACAACGCTTTGTATTTAGGATAAAGCGCAGGCTGTAGGCGTGGGGATAGCCTTCCACTTCCATCCATAATAAATCGCTTTCGGCTTCACAGGCAATTTTCTCTTCATCCATTAATTCACTAGCTAGTTGCTTCATCGTGTCGCCAAGCTGCGCTAGTAGCCGACAAAAGTCATTTAACTCGGCTTCGGTTAACTCGATCGCCCAATCATCTGTACCCACTAAACCTTTAAATTCGGGTGCATTAGGATTCCAGCCTATACGCCAACCAGATCCACTTTTTACTAAACGTTCCATAGTTAAACGGATAATTTTTGAAACGCAGAGGAACGCTGAGGTTTAACGCTGAGGGACATAGAGGAAAATTTATGACTTTCCATAACGAGAGCGTTTACCTCGAAGGCTGGGTATTTTCCCTAGGCTGAGATGCGGAATTGGGATTAAAGATATTGGTTAAGACTTGGACTAAAGCTTGTCGCTGGCTGCGATTAAGACTTGCAATGGCTGCGCGATCGCCTTCAAGAGGATTTTGCCGCAAAGTATCATGTCCTGGATACGTCGTGACATACATAATTTCATTCGCACCCAGATAATCAGCCAAAGTCAGCTTCCAATCGAGTCGATAATTTGGCGCACGTTCTTTTACATAAACGTGATACCTAATCAAGCGACTCGCTAAGGTATTGTTTTCGGCCACTTTGCCGGATTCTTTGCTGATGTACTTATTTTCCCGTGGAAAGTCTGGCAATTGTTGATATACTTGCTGCCAAACTTCTCCGGGACTAATTCTCTGGGCTATGGCGGGTGGGATAGCGAGTAAATTTGTCTGAGTTAATTTGCTCGTCCCTGAACCGAAAACAAGCAAACTCACTACCATTAAGGCAGTGAGTGCTTGCCAATATTGAATGAACGATGATTTTTTGCTCACTCTACTTGCCAGAGCCATTTTTTATTAAAGGGACGGGAACATAAAGCATTGAGGTTTCTGGTAAGTACGCCGCCTTTTGTAGGCAGTGCATACCCAGTCCCCAGTCCCCAGTCCCCAGTCTCTTCATAATTCGCCAATAATTTCCGGCTGAGTCAGTTCATCAGACATTTCGATAATTGCTCTGAGTACTGGCTTCATCATGATATCTTCGTTATTTTCAAAGTCTTCGTAACGCCGACGCTTGGCACGATTTGCCACCTGAACCGTGATGCGGTAGCGATTTGAGGCTGCACCAATCAGCTCCTCAGAACGATGCATAATCTGAGACTGAGTTGTCTCGAACTTAGAACGCTTTAGCATAGTTAGTGGTTCTTGGGGTCATTCCCCAGTTTAGCAGCAGTGATAAATATACGGCTTTGTGTGAAATCGCTCTTCAACCTTTCTGTTGATAGAGGCTGATGCATGATTGTCTATCTATAAGTAACTTGTAACACTAAATGAAGAAAATAACGCGATCGCATGGCTAACCTTTTGGAAACTGCTGTCAAAGCCGGAAACTTCAACACGCTTTTAAAGGCTGTTAAAGCTACCAAACTCGATGAAGAAATTCTCACTACTCCTGGTTCCTACACAGTCTTTGCACCGACTGATGAGGCTTTTGCCAAGCTACCAGAAGGAACTTTAGATTCGCTGTTGCAAGATATCCCCAAGCTAAAGAAGATTGTGGCGTATCATCTTGCCTTTGGCGATGTCAGGTCTGATGACTTGATGCAAATTGAAGAAGCGCAAACAGTTGAGGGTTCAGTTTTGGCGATTGAGTCTGCTGATGGCAAAATCAAAGTGAATGATGCCAATGTTCTCAAAACTGACATTCTCACAGACAATGGCGTGATCCACGTTATTGATGCCGTATTGATGCCTGCACTGGTTGCTGGCGAGTAAATGTTTTTACTAGCTTGTGCTCATCGCCAGCCTATCTAAGTTGTAAAAATTACCAGCCCTGAAAAACCCGGTTTATCGAATAAACCGGGTTTTTCCGCTTTCACAAACAGCGTAGTTTACTCTTTTTTCCGATATTTTTACTTAATTTGTATTCAAGGATACTGTAACTAATACCGGGGATAGATGTAATTAGCCTGCAAAAATTAATACTATCAAACCTGTTTGTTAAGAAAATTTACAGCAAGCATCGCAGATACTGCTAATAAAGCTGAGTCTTTAGATGAAGGTTGTCAGTGTTACGTGGCATCCGGCTATTGAAGACATTAAAGCAGCCCAAAAGCGGTAATCGGCGCGGTTCATGCTGTGCAAATTTCTCAAAAGCAGACAGCCTAAATCAAATAATTGAGGGTATACTCATGGCAGCCGATTTAAATGGAACCATCTCAGCATTGAAGGGTGGTTTAACTTCGATTCCAGCTGAAGCAGCAGTAAGCAACATCGAAAGCTGGGAAAAGGATCTTAAGGATGCCGCACCTGAAATTGCTACAGCTCTTGGTCAACTCAAAGCAGCTCTATTGAATGGTAGCGCTACTCCTGAGTCCCTAAGTAAGCTGTTAAGCAGCCTTGGTGAAAAGACTTCATCTGCTGGTAGTGGTAACAAGCAACTAGAAGAGTTAGGCTCTTTGCTGAAAAACGCAGGTACTTCAGTAGCATCTAAGTAATTAAAGTCGAAAGCAAGCTCTATTCGTAACGCTTTCGGTGCGGGTTTCTTGCCTGAGGTAAGAAGCTGCGTCCCTATGGGCTGTTACGCATCGAGCGATCGCTTGCTCTCAATCATATTACTCTAAATTAGTATGGTGGGTATTGCCCACCATACTAATTTATTGCTTAACCCACACCCAAAATACAGCCGGTGCGTGGGGCAAGAGTCAAGGAAAGTTGCTTGTCTCCCTCATTATTCCACTCAACATCAGCGTTGCCAAATACAAGTTTGTTAGGTTGAGATTGCAAACTTGCTGCATCAACATTTCCTTTTGCTTCCGCAGTACCAACGTTAACCGCAATTATCAATTCTTCGGTTCCCAAAGTTCGCGCAAAGATGTAAAGTGCTCCCTGAGCGTAGAGGACTTGGTAATCGCCTGTACGCAAGCATGGGTAAGCGTTACGTAAGGCAATTAACTGGCGGTGATAGTTGAGAATTTCCCGATTCCAGTTCGCTTCTAAAGGAAATCCACGACGCGAGTCTGGATCGATAGCACCAGGTAAACCAACTTCATCACCATAGTAAATGCTGGGCGCACCGGGAAAGGTTAGCAGTAGTAGAGTTGCCAATTCCACACTGGCGATATCGCCGCCAGCAATGGATATCAATCTGGCGGTATCATGACTAGCGAGCAAATTTAGTTGAGTAAGCTGAATTTCCCAAGGGTAAAATTGCAGTAGTTCTTGGATTTTTTCGGCGTACTCAGTGGCAAATAGAGGTGGGTAGGGTTTGTAGTCGCGACTTTGCACTTGTTCTAAGTCTACGCGATCGCCTGCGGCAAATGCGATCGTTGGTCCGGCAAAGAGATAATTCATCACTCCGTCAAATTGGCTACCATCCAACCACTCGCGGGAATCTCCCCAAACTTCCCCGACAATGTAGGCATCAGGATTGATAGCTTTAACGCGATCGCGAAATTCCTGCCAAAAACCAGGAGTTTTAATTTCAAACGGCACATCCAAGCGCCAACCGTCAATGCCGAATTTAATCCAATATTCGGCAATTTCCATGATATATTCGCGAACTTCTGGGTTATCGTGGTTAAATACTGGCAAGGCTCGATTTCCATCCCAACCTTCATAGTTAGCTGGATACTCACCGTTGTAAGGTGAAACAGGCCAATCATGAATTTTGAACCAATTCACCCAAGGCGAATGGGGACCATTTTCTAAAACGTCGTGGAAAAAGAAAAAGCCGCGACTGGAGTGGTTAAACACGCCATCCAGAACGACTTTGATATTCCGTTCGTGCGCTGCGTCTAGCAATTCCTTAAAAGCCTGATTGCCCCCTAGCATCGGGTCAACCTGATAATAATCGTGGGTATGATAGCGGTGATTGCTAGCCGATTGAAATATGGGCGTAAAGTAAATAGCGTTAATGCCCATATCCTGTATGTAATCTAACTGTTCGAGAATGCCCCACAAATCTCCACCTTTGTAACCTTGCAGAGTTGGCATCGCTTCCCAATCTTCCCATCGCATCTCACGCAAAAGCCGTTTGCGCGGCTGTTTGCTCATAGCAAAGCGATCTGGAAAGATTTGGTAGAAAACTGCATGTTTAACCCAGTCTGGCGTTTGAATCTGCATAAATCACTCTCTATACCTTCTTCGTCATCGTTACAAATACTTATATCTTTTGGACTCACACTTATGATAGAAAATCACTCAATAGTCACCCCTGCTCTCCATTTTCCCTTTACCCCTACTTTTAAGGTTACTGGTAATATTTGTTAGTTATTACTAAGTAATTACTAAACAAAGTATTTTTTTTATTCATTGCTTAATAATTTTTTATTTTTCTCTACTCAACTTTTTCCGTAATGTCTTAGACAAGCGGTGAATCACTAAGCAGCATTTGTTTGTTGATTAAAATTAGTAAAGGCTTGAGAAGTTGCTGATTGTGGCAGATAGCTGCTCAAAAATTTTGCTCAAATCACAGCCAAACACATGAACAGAGAGATTATTCATCAAGCAGAGTATAAGTTAGGAGCTAGTAACTATGAGTTAGGAGCTATAAGTTATTTTGCACATCCTAACTTTTTTAATGTTGTCTATCAAAACCATAGATAACTATAGTCGCACCAAGAAATTAAAGTCAAAAATCACCTTGTTATAATTAATGCGCTTGGTGCTTCTGCTGCTAAAATCAATACTTTGCTTGCAGCAATTAAACTGAACTTGAGGTAAAAATGAGACACGAAAAACTTTCACCTGGTCTGCTGTTAGCATTTGAGGACTATCAACGGGAAGGAGAGCAAGCTTTAACCCCGCAAAAGCGATCGCTTGGTATCATGGCACCTAAAAACGCTATCCAGCAAACCAAGAGCATCGTTTTTATCTATTGCGACGAAGACGCAGACTTAAGTCATTTATTACAATACGGTATTCAAGTCAACCAAAACACAGGAAGTGTGCGGACGGCTTACTTACCCCTAAATAGTTTAGACCCTTTATCTGAAGAAGCTGTCGTCCACCGCATCAAGCCATCGCGCAAAATGCACCTGCGAATGGATGTCGCCAAAAAACAAGTGCATGTAACGGAGTTTCAGAATAAAACTGGGCTGAGTGGCGAGAAAGTCATCATTGGCATTGTAGACACAGGTATTGACCCGAAGCACCCCGCCTTTGAAGGACGTATTTTACGCATTTGGGATCAAACTCTACCAGGTCGCGGCGTAACAGAGGGCGGCTACGGAGCGGAATTAACCAAAGACCAACTGACAATTTCCCAGGATACAGAAGGGCACGGCACCCACGTTGCTGGCATTGCCTCCGGTGCTGACACCACTTATGGCGGCGTAGCACCAAAAGCAGAATTGGTGATTGTCAGAACCGACTTGCAGGACGCCCACATTGCTGATGGAGTGCGTTACATTTTCCGCGTAGCCACTGAAATGGGACGCCCAGCAGTAGTGAATTTGAGCTTGGGTGGACACGCCGATGCTCACGATGGTAGCGACTCTTTGTCAAAAATCATTGATAGCGAAACTGGTCCGGGAAAAATTGTTTGCTGTGCCGCAGGTAACGAGGGTAACGATAACATTCATGGTCAATCGAAAGTCCCTGTCAATCGCATATGTAATATGCGCTTCAATGTTCCCCAAAATCAAGTAGGCATCGTCTGGTTAAACGGTTGGTATTCCAGCAAGAGTGAGTTAGAAGTATCTGTGCGGAGTCCCAACGGTTTCGTCACCCCCTTCCAAAAAGTGATTCCTAACGGCAATCCCGCGCAGGATTACCAGTTGCCAGATGCACAGGTGCAAATAGCGACACCAGGACTAGATCCAGTCAACGGCGACCATAATTTCTTAGTGCAAATTCGTGGTAACGGCACAATGCCAGTTATGGGGGGCGTTTGGCAGCTGCGGACACGGAACACTTCCTCAACTGAAGCACGTTTGGATGTGTGGACTTTAGATGACCACTCGGCGGTATTTTTCACAGGTAAAAGCGTGCAGGACTCAGTGAAAATTGGTTCGCCGGGAGCCGCCAAGAGTGCGGTTACGGTTGCTTCCTACACCACTAAAGTTAAATACACGGATATTGACGCCAAGCCGCAAGAAGTCGGCTTGGAGTTGCATGACATTTCTGATTTCAGCAGTGAAGGACCGCTGCGGAATGATGCCCAAAAGCCTGATGTAGCAGCACCAGGAGCGATGATTGTTTCTACACTCTCATCTGCTGCACAAGGTTTCGGGCGATCGTCAATGGTAAATTCCAAGTTTGTGGTGTCGGCTGGTACGAGTATGGCGGCACCGTTCATTACTGGCTTAGTCGCACTGTTGTTACAGCGTAACCCCAAACTTGACCCGGCTGGTGTTAAAGATTTGTTACGCAAAAATAGTTCGATTCCCAAAAAAGCAGCGGGAACGTTTGATCCTAAATGGGGCTTTGGAGTGATTAATGCAGAAAATCTCTAATCAGATATAGAAGCAGAATAAATCAATTCTGTATAAAGATAGGCGATTACAACCTAGAAATTTGCTAGGTTGATTATAGGGTAGGCAAAAAAGCCTGCCCTTTTTAACTTTTTATTTAGGAATCATCACTTATGAATTATCAGAAATTAGATGCTTCCCTTGCTATGGCGCTGAATAACGCTCAAAATCCAGAAGAACCTAGTTTGCAGGTTTTTATTCACACTGAACCAGTTTCCGACTCGGCGGAAACTGCTGTTTTAGAAAATTTAGGTGTTAATGGAGTTACTAGTGGCAAAGATGTATTCACGGCAACACTGTCTCCAAATGCTATTTCCCAATTGTCGGAGCAACCTTGGGTGCAGTCTGTGAAGCTGTCACAAAAATTGCATTTGTTGAATAGGAGGCAAGGTCTAGGGAGTGTACGCGTTTCATAATAGTTAATGGAAATTCATACTTTTCATTACCTGTTGTGATCGTTGGCTATCCCATTCATCACCAGAAACATACCGTAAAGTTAACTAACGACAATATACGATCCCCCCCTTACCAGCAGTCTCAGACAGTCCTAAACTGTAGATGAGAGTTGAAAGGCAGTTGGGAGAAATTTTGTGAAAAAAGTATTGGCAATCATTCTCGGTGGCGGTGCAGGTACCCGTCTTTATCCACTTACCAAATTACGTGCTAAACCCGCAGTACCCGTAGCAGGAAAGTACCGCTTAATAGATATCCCTGTCAGTAACTGCATAAATTCAGAGATTTTTAAAATCTATGTTCTGACACAATTCAACTCAGCTTCCCTCAATCGCCACATTGCCCGTACTTACAACTTTGCTGGATTCAGCGAGGGGTTTGTGGAAGTGCTAGCTGCACAACAAACACCAGAAAACCCCAACTGGTTCCAAGGAACTGCGGATGCAGTGCGCCAGTATTTGTGGCTTTTGGAAGAGTGGAAAGCAGAGGAATTTCTGATTCTCTCAGGGGATCACCTCTACCGCATGGATTATCGCTTGTTTGTGCAGCGTCACAGAGATACTGGGGCTGATATTACTCTCTCAGTTATCCCTATGGATGATCGCCGCGCGTCGGATTTTGGCTTGATGAAAATTGATAATTCTGGTAGGGTAGTTGACTTTAGCGAAAAACCTAAAGGCGATGCTTTATATCAGATGCGTGTTGATACTACTTTACTTGGATTAACACCAGAACAGGCTCAGCAGCAGCCATACATCGCCTCGATGGGGATTTATGTCTTTAAAAAAGATGTTTTGATCAAGTTGTTGAAAGAATCTTTAGAAAAAACTGATTTTGGCAAAGAAATTATTCCGGATGCAGCTAAAGATCACAACGTTCAAGCTTATTTATTTGATGGATACTGGGAAGACATTGGGACAATTGAGTCATTTTATGATGCTAATCTGGCACTGACTCAGCAACCCCTACCACCCTTTAGCTTCTACGATGAACAAGCCCCAATTTACACCCGCGCGCGTTATTTACCTCCCAGTAAACTGTTAGATTGCCAAATTTCCCAATCGATGATAGGTGAAGGTTGCATTCTGAAAAATTGCCGCATTGATCATTCGGTGTTGGGAGTGCGATCGCGTGTTGAATCTGGTTGCGTTATCGAAGATGCTTTGATCATGGGAGCCGATTTCTATCAAGCATTCGCTGAACGACACTCAAACTGCCAAGATGGCGAAGTTGCCTTGGGTATTGGTAGTAACACCACAATTCGTCGTGCCATCATTGACAAAAACGCCAGAATAGGCTGCGATGTGCAAATTATCAATAAAGATAACGTGCAAGAAGCTGAGCGCGAAAGTCAAGGCTTTTACATCCGCAGTGGGATAGTCGTCGTGCTGAAAAATGCCGTGATTCCTGATGGAACCATAATTTAGTCATTAGTCAATAGTCAATAGTCATTAGTCATCAGTCATTAGTCATTAGTAAAAGGCTTTTGACTCTTGACTTTTAACCGCTTCGGGGTTCGCGACGTAAAAGCGTCACCCGAAGGGTCATTAGTCATTAGTTAGAGTGTTCCAAAAAATAAATGATCCAAAACTCGTCATTGCGTTCGCGTTAGCGTGCGCGGAGCGCTCACGAAACGAAGTGTAGCAAAGCAATCTCAAAGACGAGCGCGATTGCTTGTCTGCGACACGCTCCGCGAACATTACGCTTCTCTACGAGACGCTACCGCGAACGCGGAGCGCAATGAGAATTGGGCATTTTTTTACTTGGAGTACTCTTACAGAAAAAAAGGACAAATGACAAATGACTAGACTTTTGTTGCTAATTGGTCTTCCTGGTAGCGGAAAGTCAACTTTGGCGAAACAATTACTGGCAGAGTGTCCCCAGAGGCAGCTAATTTCTAGCGATGTCATCCGGGGGCAACTTTTTGGTGATGAAGCGATTCAGGGAGTATGGATGCTGGTTTGGCGAGAAATTCAGCGGCAATTTCAGAAAGCAATTACGACCCATAGCACGGCAATTTACGACGCGACTAACGCCCAGCGACGCAATCGGCGTGAGGTTATTGCCACAGCCCGCTCTTTAGGCTTTACTCACATTACCGGGATTTGGGTGGATACGCCAGTTTGGCTGTGTTTGGCACGCAATAAAAAGCGCCTTAACCCGGTTCCCGAAGAAATTATCTTTCGGATGCATCGTCAACTCCGGGATGCCCCCCCAAGCTTAGAAGAAGGACTAGACGAGCTAATTTGCTTTGCCGTAGCGCGGGAGTACGGAAATTGCGCTTATGCAGTGAGCGAGAACCCCACTTGATTTCTGGTAATGTTTGTTAATTTAAAATCAGAGTCTATTTGCTGGGCATTATACCTAGCAGACAACTAATCTCACATCTTAGAAAAAAACATAACGGGAATTTCTATAGGAGGCTGGTAGATGGCTGCAACCGACTTTAAAGACTATTATGCAATTTTGGGAGTCAATAAGACTGCCAGTCCAGAGGAAATTAAACAAGCTTTTCGTAAACTAGCCCGCAAGTATCACCCTGATGTCAATCCAGGCAACAAACAAGCGGAAGCAAGCTTCAAAGAAGTTAACGAAGCTTATGAAGTTTTATCAGACGTAGACAAACGCAAAAAGTATGACCAATTCGGTCAATACTGGAACAAGGTTGGTGAAGGCTTCCCATCCGGCGGTGCTGGTGTTGATATGGGTGGTTTTGACTTCGGTCAATACGGTAATTTTGACGAGTTTATTAATGATTTACTAGGGCGCTTTGGGGGCGCTAGTGGCAGCAGTAGTAGGCAACAAAGCTACTCATACAGCACCTCTACAGGCGGACAAAGTGGTTTTGGCGGCTTTGGTGATTTTAACTTTCAAGATGCAGGTACGGGTGCTACTGTCCAAGATAGCGAAGCGGCGATTACCTTGACTATTGGCGAAGCTTTCCACGGTGTACAAAAGCGCTTCAGTTTAGGCAACGAAACAATTGATGTCCGCATTCCCGCAGGCGCTAAAGCCGGTACTCGTCTGCGTTTACGGGGCAAAGGTCAAGTTAACCCGCTCACTCAGCAACGGGGTGATTTGTACTTAAAGGTGGAACTTCAGCCGCACTCGTTCTTCCAAATTGAGGGCGATAACTTGGTATGCGAAGTACCAATTACGCCAGATGAAGCCACTTTGGGAGCCTCGATTGATGTACCCACACCGGATGGTTCAGTTAATGTCAAACTTCCGGCGGGGGTGCGTTCTGGTCAATCTTTGCGTTTGCGGGGTAAAGGCTGGCATCTACCCAAGGGTGGACGCGGGGATCAGTTGGTGAAGGTAGCGATCGTGCCGCCAAAAGACCTCAGCCAACAAGAGCGGGAATACTATGAAAAAATCCGCGCTATCCGTACTTACAATCCTCGCAGTCATTTGCAGCAAGTTAAGTTGTAGGATTTTAACCGCAGATGAACGCGGATAAACGCGGATTCTTATCTGCGTGTATCTGCGTTGATCAGCGGTTGCAATAATCCAAAATTTTTCAACCTGTATTTTGTCGCGCCATTCGAGCCTGCACAATAGATTTGAAGGCTTGAATTATCTCTGGGGTTGCTTGAGTAGTTTGCCACGCTGGACGTGCTATCAAGCGATCGCACCAAGCAGTCAATTTCGGATAATCACTTAAAGAAATGCCAACTGTTGGCAACAAGGGTACAACAGTTCCCGCAACAGGTTCGGCAAAAGTTAGGTTTTCACCGCCAAAGTAAGGGCGATCGCCTAATAAATTCTCAAAAAACTTCAGTACTGTTGACGCTTTCTGCTTTGCGTGTTCAATTTTTTCTGGATCTACTCCAGGCAAGCCTAACATCAGTGGAAACAGTGGAGCTGTTGCCGGCAACAATTCATTAACAGTTACCATTTCCACCATTCGCACAATTGCTAAATTTTTTGCATCTTTAGGCAACATTGCAGGCGTGGGATATTTTGCCTCTAAATAGTCTAAAATTGCCAAGGATTCCAATAAATTAAAGCCGTCATCTACCAAAGCTGGAATGTGGTGGAAGGGGTTAATCGCCAAAAACTCTGGTTTCAACTGTTCGCCATCCAGTTTCACCTCTACCAGTTCAAACTCAAGTTTTTTCTCCAGCAAGGTTATCCAGACACGGCGCGAATTTGGTGAAATCGCTGAGTGATACAGCTTGAGCATGATAAAACCTCACTGTTTTATGAGCAGACTATGGGCAAGCTTAATTATAGGGTGTAGACCCACCCTATAAAATCTAACGTAGTAAGCACTCGTGTGTGCTTAAAAGTCTTGTAGACCTAAGAATCGCTCTTCGCGATTACTACGATTAATTAAACTGCTCTAACAATGTCTCAATGCTGGCGTTGTGATCTAAAAATGAAAATAAATGCCTATAGCGAAGTTTGCCTTCTTTATCTAACACGAACTGCGCTGGTAAAGGCGCTCCTAATGCTTGCCCAGTTTGATAGGTACGAAACACGCGGCAGGTGGGATCGCTTAACAAGGGCATTTTCAGCTTCAAATCTTTGACAACTATTTGACTTTGCCGTTCGTCGGTACTGGAAATCATCAAAACTTCTATGCCGCGATTTTTAAATTGCTCGTAGTTCTCATTCAAATCTTTGATGTGAGGAAAGCAAAAGGGACAATATTGCTTTTCTGTGAAGATACGAGTAAAGGCAAGTAACACTGGTTGCTTGCCTTTATAGTTCGATAATTTTACTAAAGTTCCGTTGGTAATATCTGGTAGTTGAAAGTCTGGTGTCGCTACTCCCAGCACTAGCTTATTTGTAGCTGGAATTGGTAAAAAATTGCGAAAAAAACGCTCGTTCAATAAACCACTAAAATCAGTTGACGTTAGCATATTTTATTTCCTACTTACTTTTGCTAAATGAATATTAATAATTTTGCTATTTTTAATATTTGCTTATTAATTATGAGTTGATAGTTTTTATTACTTTATTGTTGGTTGTTCTACTAATGATTAACTACTAACCACTAACTATTACCTAATAATGATAAAACCACAGATAAACACGCAACTTGACAGGGATTAATTTTTATCTGTGTTCAGGAAGGGTTTATCTGTGGTTATTATATATTGTGCCCGAACTCCAACCTGTGTTGGAGTTTTCCATAGTCGCGAAATCTAGACTGCGGAGAAGTACACTTTGGACTTCACAGGGTCGGGAACCATTGTTTGGTCTCCAGGCTGCCAACCAGCCGGGCAAACTTCGTCGGGGTGGGACTGGACGTACTTAATTGCTTGTAACGTCCGCAGAGTTTCATCGACGCTACGACCAAACGCTAGGTTATTAATGGTGGCGTGCTGGATGACACCATCTTTGTCGATGATGAACAAACCGCGCAAAGCAATACCTGCGGCTGGGTCAAGGACGTTGAAAGCGGCGCTAACTTCTTTCTTGATGTCAGAAACCAAAGGATAATTTAGGTCACCAACACCACCAGACTTGCGATCAGTCTGAATCCAAGCGAGGTGGGAGAACTCGCTATCAACGGAAACACCAAGAATTTCCGTATCCAGTTTCTTGAATTCTTCGTAGCGATCGCTAAATGCTGTGATTTCCGTCGGGCAAACAAAGGTAAAGTCTAGGGGGTAGAAAAACAGGACAACATACTTACCGCGATATTCGGACAGTTTAATTGTCTTAAATTCCTGATCCACCACAGCCGTTGCTGTAAAGTCGGGAGCCTGTTGACCGACACGGAGGCATCCTTCTGCTGAGTAAGTGAGGGGCATTAACTTAATTCTCCTTCAACTTATATTTGTCTACCAGCTTAGGAATTTGGGGAGCGCTAAAACTCACCCTTCCCAGCCGTCACAGTTTTAATTACGATCTGTAACGACTATATCATAGTCATAACGATTTTGAGTAGCCAATGAATGATTTAGATACAAGAGAATGGTTGCTGACCAATGGCATGGGAAGTTTTGCTAGTGGGACAGTTTCGGATATCCGCACGCGCACTTATCACGGCTGGCTGATTGCCGCTACCAGCCCACCTTCCGGGCGCACGCTGCTGTTTTCGCACCTGGAAGCTAGCCTGGAACTACCAGGGCGGGTGGTGGCACTGGGGACAAATTTCTGGGGAAGTGGTCAGATTAAACCAACAGGATATCAACTACAGCGCTCTTTCGATATTAACCCAGTCCCAAAATGGATTTGGGGTGAGAATGAGTGGCAGTTAAGCAGACAATTGATCATGCCCTATGGGATGGTTAGGGAGGAGGGGGAGAGGGGGAGAGA
>CAXTNZ010000082.1:0-25023 GCA_964245695.1 uncultured bacterium
GGAGAAATTCCAATCATTAATTACCAATCCAAAATCTAAAATCCAAAATCTATATGACTAGTATTTCTGAGGCACAAATCGGGTTGCATCGCTATCGTCAGCAATTTCCAGCTTTAGCGAATAAGACTTATTTTAACTATGGGGGTCAAGGACCGATGCCCCAAAGGGCGCTGGATGCGATCGCTTTATCGCAAATTTATATTCAGCGTATAGGTCCTTTTAGTGGTGAGGTATTTCCCTGGCTTGGGGCGGAATATAAAGCCGTCAGAGAGGCGATCGCACAGGAATTAAATGTACCACCGGAAACAATCTCTCTCACAGAGGATGTAACTGTTGGTTGCAATATCGCTATGTGGGGTCTTGATTGGCAAGCTGGCGATCATATGCTGCTCACCGACTGCGAACATCATGGTATTGTGGCGATCGCACAAGAAATCGGGCGCAGGTTAAGAGTGGAAATTACCACCTGTCCTGTGATGGCAACTTTAAATGAGGGCGATCCTGTGGATGTGATTGCCCAACACTTACGCCCCAATACTCGCCTGGTGGTGTTGAGTCATATCCTCTGGAACACCGGTCAAGTTTTGCCGCTTGACAAAATTGTGGAAGTATGCAGAAATAACGATGTGAGAATTCTCGTAGATGCGGCACAGTCTGTCGGCTCAATGCCTTTAAATTTAACTGAATTGGGGGCAGATTTTTATGCTTTCACGGGTCACAAATGGTTGTGTGGTCCAGCGGGTGTGGGTGGTTTGTATGTGCGACCAGAAGTAAGAGAAAGCCTGAAACCGACTTTTATAGGTTGGCGTAGCTTTGCTACAGATAGTCAAGGTAAGCCTGGAGATTGGCATCCAGATGGACGACGTTATGAAGTGGCTACTTCAGATTTTCCCCTTTACGCTGGTTTAAGGGAAGCGATCGCTCTTCATCATGAATGGGGAACACCTGAAGAACGTGAAAAGGAAATTCGCCGTTTGAGTGAGTACCTTTGGCGAAGTTTGGCGGCGTTACCCGATATAAAATGTCTGCGGACTTCCCCACCAGAAAGCGGTTTAGTCTCGTTTCAGCTGGGAAATAGCAAACCCCAAGCTAGCTTGCAACTGGTAAAGTTTTTAGAGTCACAAAAGTTATTAACTCGCACAATTGCTGATCCCGACTGTGTACGCGCTTGCGTTCACTACTTTACTTTAGAATCGGAAATTGACCAATTGGTTGAGGAAATTCAGAGATTTTGCCAAATGTAGGGATTTTGGGCTTTGCCTTAACGCACCATTTGTAGCAATATGTTAAGTTTTTGGTGCGTTACTCCCAACTCCAAAATCCCAAATCCAAAATGGAACGTCCAATTTTATACGTCGCCATCACCAATCACGGCTTTGGTCATGCTACCCGCACTGCATCCGTAGCTGCGACAATTCAAAAGTTATGTCCAGAAGTCTTGCTAATTATGGTGACGACTGCACCACGGTGGTTGCTAGAATCCTATATAAAAGGCGATTTTATCCATCGTCCCCGTGCATTTGATTTGGGTGTTGTGCAAGCAGATAGCTTGACAATGGATAAAGAAGCAACTTTTCTAAAGTTGCTTGAGATTAAGAAAAATCAGAATTCCCTGATTGCTTCTGAAGTCAACTTTATTCGCCAAAATCGCGTTAATCTCATTTTGGCAGATATTCCTTTTCTCGCTTCCTTGATGGGCAAAGCAGCTAATATTCCTTGTTGGATGATGAGTAACTTTGGCTGGGACTTTATCTATCGAGGTTGGGGAGGCGAATTTGTAGAAATTGCTGATTGGATTAGTGAATGTTATTCAAAATGCGATCGCCTGTTTCGTCTTCCCTTCCACGAACCGATGCAAGCTTTCCCAAATATCACAGATGTCGGCTTAACCGGCGGTTCTCCCCATTATGCTATGGATGAATTACGATCTACTTGGGGGATAACAGCCCCGGTTGAAAAAACTATCTTACTCACTTTTGGCGGCTTGGGTTTGCAGCAAATTCCCTACGAAAATCTGCGACAATTTCCCGATTGGCAATTTATCGTCTTTGATAAATCTGCCCCAGATTTACCTAATTTCGTGAAAATAAGCGATCAAGCATATCGCCCTGTCGATTTTCTACCGCTTTGTGGGCGCGTCGTTTCTAAACCTGGTTTCGGCACTTTTGCTGAAGCTACACGGTTGGGAGTGCCAATTGTTTCACTTACTCGTGAAGACTTTGCCGAAGCTGCTTTTTTGTTAGAAGGTATTGCTAATTACCATCAGCATCAAATCCTCACTCCCTCTGAATTTTTTGCAGGTAATTGGGATTTTCTCAATCAACCGCCCCAACAACCAAAGCAATCTCAACCTATTTCTAAGGATGGTAATGAAGCTATAGCTAAAGCCGTTATCGATTACTTCCAAAATCTTTATAAAATCTAGATGACAAAAGACAAATAACTACTATGCACTACCAAAAGCTACTGAAAATTTCCACTACTGGTAAATCTTTGTATAACATCACCCCAAAAATTGAAGCCATAGTCGCAGAATCAGAGGTAGAAATTGGGCTTTGTACGCTATTTTTACGTCACACATCAGCCAGTTTACTGATTCAAGAAAACGCCGATCCCGATGTACTTTTGGACTTAGCTAATTTTATGGCAAAAATTGTCCCAGAATCCGCTAAGTATATCCACGATGCTGAAGGTCCCGATGATATGCCAGCACACATCCGCACCGCCCTTACTCATACATCAGAACACATCCCCATCAATCGCGGTCATTTAGTGCTGGGAACTTGGCAGGGAATCTATATTTGGGAACATCGGCAACGCAGTCATTCTAGAGAATTGGTTGTTCACATTTCTGGGTAGGGGTAGGGGTGACTCCGCCCTTACTGAAAAATTGAATGAATGCAAGAAGTATGATGACTAAAAAGTTAAGTTTATTTATTTTAATTTACTTCTCATCTACGGCTCGATTAAACTGAGATTTGTTGCTTTATGCAGCAGTTGGTGAAACTGTAAACTGCTGGGGTATTTCAATTTATATGAAGCCAAATCTGATACCTATTGATACTTTCAGTATTCTTGATGAAATCATCGCCCAGCAGGCTATTAATCAGTTGTCTCTCAATCCGCAGAAAACTTTAGCTACCAGCTTTGCGGAACTTGGAAGTTTGATTGCTGAAAAAACCAGTGACATTCAACTAATCATATCCTTACAGAATACTTTAGAGCGAATAATTTCGGCTCAGTTGCACAACTTCCCAGAAAACATCTTCTGGGATTTTGATTTTATGGTAAGTAGTATGTTAAATCAGGCTTTGGTAGCAGATGATGCTGTTGATTTTTTAAAATGTTTTGGTGATAAGGTGGTATCGCTGCTAGAGTTGTGCGGAGTTAAAACAAAAATCCGCTTTCGCTACGTCCACGACTTTATGTATGGGTTTGAGTGGGCAAGATGGGTGCAAAAAGAACCAGAAACTCGCGCACACGAAGAACCTTTTAGTTTGACTTTTTTAGATTATTTGCTAGTCAAAGGTGAGGAAATTTTGCAACTCATCTGTCATGAGAAAGCTAACTATTATAAGCCTTGTGGCAAAGGCTACCGCAACCCTTACTGCTTTTCTCGCGAACCGAATGATGAACGCCGGCTGCTAACTTATCTTGCGGTTAATCAACTTATTCCGGTGACAGCATGGAATTGGAATGCTCAACCAGTATGGAATCAACCTTTTCAGGAACTTCGCGAGCAGTTATCATTAAAACTAAATATTCCAAATAAGAATTAGTTACGAGTAAAAAAACTTTGAAAATTGCTGATTTAATTACTTGGTTTGAAGAATGGGCAAATCCGGCTTGGTGTGAAAGCTGGGATAATTGTGGTTGGCAGATTGAGCCAGGAGTATTGCAGTCAAGCGCACGTGTGTTGGTGTGTTTGACGCCTACTTTGGCGGTGATGCAGGAAGCGATCGCCTTTCGCGCTAATCTAATTTTTGCTCACCATCCGCTGATTTTTAGTCCGCTAAAGTCTCTACGTAGTGGTGAGGCGATCGCGGAAATGGCGCGGTTAGCTTTTACCCACAATATCGGCATTTACAGCGCTCATACGAACTTTGACCAAGTGCAAGATGGCACTGCTGATGTTTTAGCTCAAATTTTACAACTTAAAGAAGTCGCTCCGATAGTATCCACGCAAGCTGGATTAGGATATGGGCGCGTTGGTATTTTAAATCCATCTATGAGTTTACAGGATTTACTGGCGACAATTCAAACCCGACTCGCTCCCCCGAAGGTAATTTTTTCTCCAACTCCTGATTTACAGCAGACAATTTCGCGAGTTGCTGTTTTGGGTGGTTCGGGTGCAAGTTATATCTCGGCTGTAGTCAAAACAGGCGCCCAAGCTTATCTGACTTCTGACTGTAAGTTCCATCAATTTCAAGAAAGCCGCGATCGCAATCTAATTTTAATCGACGCTGGACATTACGCTACTGAACGCCCAGCGTGCGATCGCCTAGTGCAAAAATTCCAAGCTTTAAACTTGGACTGGGTACAGTTGAGTCAAAAGGATGAAGATTTCCGCCAGTTTGTTCTTTGATTATGTGTAAAGATTTGTTAAGGATGAAGTGTCACCGCTCCTGCATTCATACCAAGGGAAGAACTCTTAAGGTCTTGTTGTTGAAAACCATTAAGGTGACAAGAGAATGAGTTAAGATCAAATACATAGGGGTAAAAGTAAAGCCAAGTCGCGGGACTTCCCAGTAATGCCAATGACTACAAGTAGGCAACTTAAACAACCGCAATCACAACTTGTTTTGGAGTATTATTTATTACATAATGATAGTAAGGACTCACCAGCAACTATTCACTTGGTCAGGACAACTCCAGAATTATGTACAGACGTTACATCCAACGTCTCTACTATAAAGTAGACATTTCCTGAATGACCCCAAAGAGATTGAGTTGAACTGGTGCAGTAACCAAGCTCTATACGATCCAAGATTTACTTAGATCTGAAAAATACAAGCAAGTCTTTAACTTGGATCAAAACACCCACTGGTTCTGAACTGTAAAACTAACCTCTGAAGGGTGTTATATATTGGGATAAAACCCAGATGTTGACAGGTTTAACTACGTCGTTTAAAAAGGCAGAAGCAGTACATGCTACACCGCAAGATTTATCAACTGTGTTGCGACGGGCGGGAGGTATGTGTATTCTTGCGGGACCAGCAACGCTGGATTGAACGCGCCCGCATCCTGGACATAGAGGGAGATTTAGTCACCCTACGCTATGAAACAGAAGAAGAGGACGAAGTTTGTTCTTGGGAAGAGATGGTTCGCCTTGAAAGTATTGGCGCTGTAACGCAAAAATTAGCTTCAGTGCCCCGTGGTAATGTCGAACCTCTTATGACTGAAGATTGTCCAGAAGCTGAGCGCATCCGCAATCGTTACACTGACTCAAATCCAGAGTAAATGGTCATTGGTCATTGGTCATTGGTCATTGGTCATAATATTTTGACTAATGACTAATGACTAATGACTCTTGACTATTGACTATCACTCAAACGTTCAAAGGCAGGGCAATAACCTTCAAGAGTTACCTTGAAGTTATACAGGGGGGAAGCGGGATTCCAACACCGCTGCCCCCTTTGATGTCTACAGGTACCGCAGCAATCGACATCAGACCAGATAAAGCGATCGCTATTTTGATTAAGTAGTTCTCGTGGCGACAACCCCCGCAATACTAGTTCTTCACCTTGCCAACGGGCTTCAATTAAACCAGTATCAGCAAACTCTCGCCACCGGGCGTCAGCGGTAACGGCATCGGGGAGGGTAATCGTTACTATCGTTCCCAATTCCGTGAGTTCGCCTTCATAATTAGTCTCTGGGGCTGCTGGTTGCAAAAATGTATCACCAATAGGCAGTTCCACCAATATCCCAGAAGAAGGAGAATGTACGTGGTAGCGGTTTTGCAACTCCTCTAAACTCGTGAGGTCTGCCAAGTACCCAGGGGAACCGTGGACAAAAACGACGTGCTGGGGTCGCAAATTATGAATTAGTTGGGTAGTACCAGGACCATCGCTATGCTGAGCGAGGAGATAAGCTTCGACGCTAGTTTGTCCTGGGTTTTGTGTATTAAGGATAGGAGTTTTTTCTGGTGAGAGGATCACCCAACGACCGTTGCCAGATTGACAGTATTCGCCCAAGTCAACTGTAGAGTCGGTGAGGATAATACAAGGAGTGTTGCCAACAGTGGGACGATGTTCGGGTTGCAAACGACGCACGCGGGGACGCACTCGTTCATCCCAAAACAACGGTTGATGGCGAGCGAAGTTTTGCACCGAGGGGGGAAGGTGAGGTAACAATTCCAAATAAGCATCGCATCCTGTGGCGACATTACCATCAACCCAGATATCTATATCACGACCTGTGAAGTGGTGATGGCTGCGTAATAGCATCAACAGTTCTTGACCTAGCCCCAAAGCTGGTGTTGGTAGTAGTACAGAGCAATGATCAGCGATCGCCCGATTAATTCGTTCTGCGAGTTGATTTTCTTGGTTACGGCGATGCGGGTGACGGGATGTGCCATAACTGCCTTCAATAATTAGCACATCCAACTCTAATCCCCGCAATTCCTCTAAACGCAAACCTTCCACCAGCCGCGAGTTCGATAAGAAAAAGTCGCCTGTATACAGTAGCTTGTAAGAACGCTCTTTGGTGGTGTAGGTCAGCAGAATCGCCACGGCTCCAGGTAGATGCCCAGCCGGATATAATTCTGCGACTAAACCATCTTGAAATTCTACAGGCGATCGCAACGGCAACGCTTGACAAAATTGCGGAACTTCCTTCAGGTCTTGATCCAACCAATTCAGCGGCAGTAACTTGCTTGTCACCTCGCTGGCGTAGATAGGTAATAAGGGAAAAGCCTGATGCAGTGCCAGCAACCCGCTAGCGTGATCTGGGTGGGCGTGACTTACCAGAACTAAATCTGCTGGTAGGGGCGAAGTTCCTGGCTTTGCCGACTTTTTCAGCCCCGACAAGAGCGACGAAATATCCCCTAAGCCACAGTCAAGTAGAATGCGGTGTGGTCCCATCCGCACCAATAAACAGACACCTTCATCCTTATGGTGGACACCATAGGGAAAACATTCTAATTCACTAGCCCCCTCCCCAGCATCAACGCGAGAGGATGCTGACATATCCTCGCTCATGCTTTCCTCCCCTCAAACCTCATATGCGTTGCACATTTCCCAAAAGCCTAAATTTACGCGGTTTTTGGACGCGGTTTTTGGTCTTGTGACCGAATGGGTAAGTTCCTAAGTGCGCCGCCGCCCGAATGCGGATTTTTGATTAGGGAGGACGCCTCCACCGAACCCGTGCTGGTTCGGAAAAACTTGGATAATCACAAGTCAAACTAGGTGATCTCGGCGTTTCTCAATGTGCAGATCCATTACCGTGGTAGTTGTCTGAATCATAAAATCCATTTTTCGTGCCGAAAAACAAGCACGAAACTGTGAATATAACTGTTAATCCAATTAAAATCAGCTTTACATCCATTTGTTTGTTGCCCTCTACTCAAGACGTCTTTATCTTAATAGAGTGCTTCCGCAATCGGGCGGAATCACCAAAAAATATTTACTATGCTTAGGTGTATTGGGCAATGGGTAAAATTACCACAATTAGTCAAATTGTATAACTTTTCGGTTAGCCTGTCTATCCATTTAGGTAACATGCTTCATCTTTGGATGGGGAAAAGCTTGTGAGAAAGTACGTCTGGCGGGACTTTATCAGCATATCTTGATTGATACGCTCGCCAGACTTGATCTTTATGAGCTAAAAACTATTGCACAGAAATGGGATTTGCTAGTAATCACTACCACCCCGGATGCGATCGCTTTCATTCTTGGTGGCGACCTACATAATATTAACGTTCCATCCGCGCCTCCTAACTTGCAGTTAAAGAGTAATTTTCTCGCCTCTTTCCGTGAAGCGAACTTGTTTAATATTCAATTTTGCATTGCTTGTTAAAGTTTTGCGGAGGCTGCCAAACAAAGCAAACTGCTCACAATTGGAAAGAGAAATTAACTGCCTTTTGGAATCCTTAGATACTCGCAAATCTACTGTGGCTACACCCTTTTTGATACTGACACGATAGCCAGATAAGCTAAAGTCGCCTGTATCTTGTTGCTCTATAATTTTACCTACAGCACCTGTTGCTGGTTCCTCAGCTGGCACTGAGACTTTGTTCGGAATCAGTTTTTCACATTGACTATCACTTGTGTATACGTTGAGGTTGATAGTTTTGCCAGTGAGAACTTTAGAAGTTGACCAAGGCATGTTGTCAATAAAGGGTTCTGTAGAAAAGGGCTGGTCGATGCTAGATTTAGCCTTTAGCTGAGCTATATCTGGGGTTTGGGATGATGCGTTATTAATTGGTGTTGCGGTGGCTGCTACAGCCGTGTCGCTGTCAAAATTACGAGAGGTGTGGCTAGAACTACAACTGCTCAAGCTGGCTGCGATCGCTACAAAAATAAAAGGGACAATATATTTTTTACTTGTATTCATAGTTTTTTTGCTGCTGGCTGTTTTCTAAACTTCAGTATAGCTGGTATAAAATCCGCCTAAATTTGCGTTATAAATAGGCAATTTTTGAGCAAGTCTCTAAAACCTCAATCGCGCAAGCTTTATTTTCTTTGTTTTATTAGCTATCCTCAAAACCAATATGATTTTTTTCGCCTTTGTGAAAACTTATAGATAGGGAGAAATATAGATGATACGACCGCGCAAGTCCTTTGCTCAGCATTGGCTCAAAAGTGAAAAGGCACTCAACGCTATAATTCAAGCTTCCGAATGTAGCAAGAGCGATCGCATCCTGGAAATTGGACCTGGTACCGGCATTTTAACGCGTCGTCTACTACCAGGCGTAAAATCTTTAGTCGCAGTTGAAATTGACCGCGACTTGTGTGCGTTATTGGCAAAGCAACTGGGGAAGATTGATAATTTTTTACTTTTGCAAGGGGATTTTCTCTCATTAGATTTACCATTTCATCTCACAGCCTTTCCGGCTTTTCAAAACCCAAATAAAGTTGTTGCGAATATTCCCTACAACATCACCGGACCAATAATAGAGAAGCTACTGGGTACTATCGCCAAACCAAACCCCAACCCATTTGATTCGATAGTGCTGCTTGTACAAAAAGAAGTAGCAGAAAGGTTGTATGCTAAACCAGAGTCGAAAGCCTTTGGAGCGTTAAGCGTGCGGGTACAGTATTTGGCTGAGTGTGAGTTAATATGTACAGTACCAGCAGCAGCATTCTACCCACCGCCGAAGGTAGATTCAGCAGTCGTGCGATTAGTTCCCTACCAGATAAATCCACCAGCAATTGACCCGCGACGATTGGAAACTTTGGTAAAGTTGGGGTTCGGGGAAAAGCGCAAAATGTTACGAAATAATTTGCAATCGGTTGTAGAACGCGATCGCCTGACACACTTACTGGAACAATTAGAAATAAATCCTCAATCTCGTGCTGAAGACCTTAGCGTCTCTCAATGGGTGGCTCTAGCAAATGAGTTAAGAGTCAAGAGTGAGGACGAAAAATCATAACTCTCAAATTCCAACTTTTAACTTTTAACTTTCGAGATGCATTCCTACACTTTAATTGCCCCTGCCAAAATCAACTTGTACCTGGAAATCATTGGCGATCGCCCCGACGGCTACCATGAGTTAGCAATGATACTCCAAAGTATCGACTTGGCAGATCAAATTGATGTGCATTCGATTAGCACTGACACTATCCGTGTGCATTGCAACCATCCACAAGTACCGACAGACAAAAGTAATTTGGCATACCGAGCCGCAGAATTAATGGCGACGCAATTTCCTGACACCTTTGCTAAATTCGGAGGTGTAGAAATTACCATCACCAAGCGCATTCCTGTAGCGGCTGGGTTGGCTGGGGGTTCGACGAATGCAGCAGCGGTATTAGTAGGGATAAATTTGCTGTGGAAGCTGGGACTAACTCAGTCAGAATTAGAGGAACTGGGAGCAACTTTGGGTTCAGATGTGCCGTTTTGTGTAGCTGGTGGGACAGCGATCGCCACAGGTCGAGGTGAGCAACTTTCTCCCTTACCAAGTTTGAATCATATATATATAGTATTGGCGAAATACAAGAGCCTGGAAGTTTCTACTCCTTGGGCATACAAAACCTATCGCGCCTCATTTGGTAATTCATACGTTAGAGATATTGATAATTTGGCAGTTCGTGCCACATCTGTGCATTCAGGAGAAATGGTAAAAGCCATTTTGCATCAGGACGTAAAAGAAATCGCCGAGAAACTGCACAACGATTTAGAGAAGGTGGTGTTGCCAGCACATCCACAAGTATTGCAGTTGCGGGAGGCGTTTGCAAGTGCAGGGGTTTTGGGAACAATGATGTCTGGTTCCGGACCTACAGTATTTGCACTGTGTGAGTCTCAACAGCACGCAGAACAAGTTAAGCTGCATGTGAAAACGGCAATCAGTAACGAAGATTTAGAATTGTTTGTAGCTCGAACGATTACACATGGAATTCAGATGGCATCATCAGTTTAAGGAGCATGAATGTCAAATCAGCAGACTCTCGATTATCAGTTTGAATAATTTTAAATCAGCGAATGAGCTAATTATTTATGAGTGATCCCAATTTAATTGAACAACCAGATGCTCCCAAGAATTCAGCGACTCCTTTAAAGTGCTTAACTGGGGGAGTGATTTCCGGAGGAAGTGCGATCGCACTTTACTCACTATTAACAGCGATTGCTACAAATTTTGCCACTAAACCCATCCATTCCGATAACCAATTGACGCTCAGAATTTCCTCCGCTGTTCGTACCTTAGTTTTGGGGGTAGTCACCCTGGGAACAGGAGTATTTGCTATGGTGGCGTTTGGTTTATTGGCTTTGGCGGTGCAATTGTTACTTTCTGAATTGAGAAAGCCGAAAAGTTAGACTAGGCTAGCATTGTGGAGCATAAATTGATGCTTTTTTCTCCAAGTTTGGGGAGGTATCTCGTGGTGTTGACGAAACTGGCGGGAGAAATGACAAGCATTCTGATAGCCTAGATTTGTCGCAATCTGCTCGATTGTTAGGTCACTATCCTGAAGTAAAGAACGTGCTGCCGCCATCCGGCGTTTAACAATCCAGCTGTTTACTGTATCTCCCGTCAGCTTTGCTACTCGGTGAGTTAAGTAAGCCGATGAGTAACCAACTGCCTCAGCTACATTACACAAAGTAATTCCTTCTTTGTAATGAGCTTCAATAAAGTCAAAAACTTCTTTAATTTGGGGAACAGATGGAAAGACGAATTCAGGAAGTTCCGCAGAAGTTGTTTTTGTCGGTAGTGATGCTGACATTTGATGAGAATTAGTAGCGCACCAGTAGCGAATCAGAGTTTGCTTTTCCAAGCGAACTCTGATTGCTCTAAGCAATTGCTCTACTGTTGAGGGTTTGGTAAGATAATCGTCGGCTCCCAATTCCATGCCTTTGCGGAAATTTTCTGGAGTGTTGCTGCCAGTCAGAAAAATGAAGGGAATAATCGCTGTCACAGGATCTTCGCGTAGCGTACTTAGAACACCGTAACCATCCATATCTGGCATCATAATGTCACAAAGCACCAAGTCGGGTAAATGCTCTTGTGCTTTCTGGATACCAATCAGACCATTTTCAGCGCTTATCGTCTCAAAACCTTCAGCTTGAAGACCATCTAAGAAGAGATTGCGGGTAGTTGCATCATCTTCAATAACGAGAATTTTTTTCGAGGATTCGTGCATCATAATTCAACTACTAAAATTTGTGGTAAGGAAGGGTAACTAAACTCTATGCCGAGTACTTAATTACTGCTGAGTACAAGTTATGGGTGTTGAGTTGAAAAAACTAAAACTTTTGAATTCAAAACTCAAAACTCACGACTTGTATTGGGTAGCATGACAGTAAATGTAGTACCTACACCAATTTCACTTTGAACAGAGATTTGACCTCCATGTATCTCCACAAGGGTTTTGACAATCGATAGCCCAAGTCCAGTACCGGGGATACTATCGACATTGCTACCGCGATAAAATGCCTCAAATATTTGTTGTTGATCTACTACGGGAATACCAATACCAGCATCTTTAACTTTAAAAATTACATTCTCACCTTGACAACACAGTTCAAAAGTAACCGTGCTAGCAGCAGGGGAATACTTAATTGCATTTGAGAGCAAATTCGTTAAGATGTGGTGCAGCAGTTTTGGATCTAAATAAGCAGTTGAGCAATTACCTGGGGTGATGAAGTTGATTGATTTTTGCTGATCGCTTACCAACTGCATCTGTGCGGTAATATCACGACAAAACTGTTGTAAGTCAACTGATCTTCGCTGACATTCTAACTTGGCAGCTTCTGCCTTACCAAATAACAGAACCTCATCTAACAACTGACTGATTTGATGGACAGCAACTTGAATCAAATCAAGATAGGAGCGGTTTTTATCTCCATTCCATTGGTGAAGGTGGCGTTTGAGTAAGTCAGCAGAGAACGAGACAATATTCAGCGGTGTGCGGAATTGATGGCAGAGCATCGAGACAAAACGTTCTCTGAGTTCGCTGAGTTTTTTTGCTTGTTCTAAAGCTTGGCGAACCTCTGATTCTGCGTGTTTGTAATCGGTAATATCAATCGCGGTGACGAGTTCGACTGACTTACCCGCAAAATCAACTACTCCATCCAACATTTCAATTGTACAAGCCAGCCAGCGCTCGATGCCATTTTTCGTCAGAATCTGCATTTCTTGGTATTGACACGTAGCTGCACCATCTAGCTTATTTACCTGTCTGAGCTTTCGGCTTTTGATTAATTGATCAAGATTAAAGTTATTGAGCAACTCTTTTTTAGTATAACCAGTCAGCACGGTCGCCGCCGGATTGACGTAGCAAAGCTGTTTGCCTTGAATCAGGAAAATACTTGCATCTGTCGTTTCTGCCAAAGTGCGAAATCTAGATTCGTTTAGCCTGAGTGCTTCCTCAGTGCGTTTGAATTCTGTAACGTCCCAGATACTCCACACTCTACCGATAATTTTTTCACCAATTCGATGTGGCTCCGAGTAGTGGGCAAAGGTTCTGCCATCTTTCAATTCTACCAAATCGTAGCTTTCGCGATCGCTTTGGGGAGGCATATCCCAAACACAAGTGCGAAAAAGCTCTACATCTTTAACTTGGCTCTCAAAAAAGGCTTTAGCTTGCTCACATTTCTTGGATATGTTCGCCGAGTCGGGAAATTGCCACATATCCATGAATCTTTTGTTATAACAAAGAATCTCTCCATCAATATTGACTGCAAGTATGCCATTTGCCGCCGATTCGAGCGTCGAACGCAGTAAACTAAGAGATGTTTCCAGTTCTCCCTCTTTCTTTTGATATTCAGCAGACACTTCCTGATGCAACTCGGAGTTGGCATCCTTTGATTTATCAGCGTACTGTTGCATACTCAACTCTACTATCTCATCAGTGCGATCGCTCATGAAAGCACAGCCAATTTCCCTACCTTGATATTCTATATAGGTGATGGTAATCCCCACCAAAAACATCCTACCTCCCTTTGTTCGATAACGAGATTTAAAGGTGAGGGAACCCTGTGATTTGAGCAATCGCCATTGTTTTGACCAAATTTCTGGCGAAAAGTCTACATCTACGTTTTCTAGCATCATCGAGAGTAATTCTTCACGAGAATACTCGGTGATGCGACACGTTGCATCGTTTACGTAGAGAAATTGTGAGTTCTCTTGTATACAAAACGCCGCATCTGCAATCTGATTTATTAATAAGTGAGCCAATTGCCACTCCTCAGGCTGTTGCGCTGATGGAGAGTTGTATGCAACTAACATGTAATCGCCAGAATTCATAGCTCTACTCTGATTTTTGAATCGGTCTGCACCATAGCCATTAATCTGCTTCTCAATTATGTTGAAAAATTAGTTTTTCTAATTGCCGCAACTTAATTAGACTATCAGAAAATTAATCTTGTTCATAAAACTTTACATTCTCTTTAAAAAAAAGTCCTAGGCTCTTAAACAAATGATATAAACGGCAATAAACGGCTTGTTAAAGACAATAGAACTTCCAACAATCAAAAGATTTCTGTGGTCAACAACGCCGGAGATATTTCTTGCCAGAAGACTGTAAAAAGCTTATTTTTCAGCAGATATAGGCATTTAGAGTTGAAAACCAATATTCACTGCTCATTCGCTGCTATAAATTATCAAGTTTAGGGTTCTGTCTAGTCCCATACCAATACAAATTCTTGCTCATAAATTTACTTGCTCTTAATTTACCTCCTTAATAATTTAACTACAATATAATACACTTAAGTATCCGTCATCAGCAATACATCTTCCAATTGGTCATACACATAATTGAGGTTCATCCATCAAAAGATAGAGACAATATTAAACCTACATGTGTTAGCAAACACATATATTGGCAAACCTGGGCTGATTGCTGGTGATAACACTAGCAAGAACAAATGATGTTTTATTTTCTTTAACCTTAATTCTTAGGTGTAATATTTAACACCTATAGTAGATTTAGCTAAGCGGACTTTTATACCATTCCACTATCGCCAGGTATAAATTCGTAAACTAGGCGGAGTGAGCGTTGCAGGTATTACGGTAAGACCGAAAGAATTGACAAGCCAATCAAAAGATTTTTCATTGTAAATACTTCTTAATCTCCCTTAGGCTGGTTTCCAGAAGCACAGCAGAAAGGTTTTGTACCAAACATATACTTTAGAGCCTATTTAAGTGTTACCACTGTGAATGCAGCCTAGTCATAAGTTACAATAACCACTTGCTTTGTGGTGTTATATAATTACCCAAATCTAAGTGTAAGAACTGATTGAGTAAGCTACAGGGAGTTTTGTACAAGCAATGAGCTGGAATTAAGTGAAAGCAATGAGTCAAAAATATACCGTGTCAACCTCGCCAATTATCACTGAGCCATACAAGGGATTACAGGCAAATAGCTTTGTAGATTCTGCGTCGGCGAATCAAGCGCGATCGCTGTCAGTAGCCGATGCGATCGCCCAAATGCTAGAAAATTTAGGAGTATGCTGCGCCTTTGGCGTAGCCGGCGGCGCGATGGCAAGCCTTTGGGGTGCGCTATCGAATAGCACCATGCAAGTCCTAAATTTTCGCCATGAAGCTGGTGCTGCCTTTGCAGCCACCGAAGCTTACTTTGCTAGCGGTAGTCCTGCTGTAGTATTCACCACAGCAGGACCTGGAATAACAAACGCCCTAACCGGGTTGTTTGCTGCGCGAGGAGAAGGTGCAAAAGTGATTTTGCTGTCAGCTTGCACCTCAGCACCGCAGCGGGGACGGTGGGCGATTCAAGAAACCAGTGCCGCTACATTGCCCACTGGGGGGATTTTTACCTCAGGGACATTGTTCAACTATGCTACCACACTGGAATCTGCGGCTCAACTGCCACAGATATTCCGCAAACTAGCCCTTGGTTTAGCGCAACCAGGCGGTTATGTCGCGCATATAAGTATTCCTACTGCCGTACAGACAAGTTTAGTTGATGAAATAAGCTTGCCTAACCTAGGTGTTGCTTGTCCTTGGGTAACGCCATCAGAAGAAGCGATCGTCAAATGTGTGGAATTGCTAACTGAAGGACCCTTTGCCATCTGGGTTGGTTTCGGTGCTAGAAACGCAGCCGACGAAATCCGCGAACTTGCTGAGAGAACCGGCGCAGCAGTCATGTGTTCCCCCCGTGGCAAAGGCATCTTTCCCGAAGACCATCCCCAATTTGTCGGTGTCACAGGTTTAGGCGGTCATGGTTCCGTCATGACCTACATGCAAGACCAAACTCCTTTACGCACCCTCGTGCTAGGAACTCGTTTGGGAGAACCGACATGCTTCTGGAGTTCAACAATGGTTCCTCCAGGCGGTTTCGTGCATGTAGACATTGACCCAGAAGTGCCTGGAGTAGCGTATGCAACAGCCGAAACCTACCCTGTGCAGTCTGACATCAAAATCTTTGTAAAAGCTTTGCTGAAGCAGTTCCCAGAAAGTGCTGCGCCTGCAACATCGCTACCTCGTCCTGAACGCCAAGCAATTGAACCAGGTGCAGAAACTCCAGTGCGTCCAGAAGTCTTGATGGAAGCAATTCAAAAGGTAATTGTTGAGCGTAGCGATGCCGTAGTCATGGCAGAGTGCGGTAACTCGTTTACTTGGTCAACCAATCTACTGAGATTTCCGCAAACAAATCGTTACCGAGTCAGCACCGGAGTCGGAGCGATGGGACACGCCGCCACCGGAGTCGTAGGTGCAGCGCAAGTGAGAAATGGCAAAGCCGTAGCGATTGTTGGCGATGGCGCAATGCTGATGAATAACGAAATCAGCACAGCCGTCAAATACCAAATTCCCGCAGTCTGGATTGTACTCAACGATGCACGTTACAACATGTGCCATCAAGGCATGAAAGTGTTGGGACTCACCGGCGCAGATGCATCAATTCCACCCACAGACTTCGCCATGATTGCTCGCGCTATGGGAGCCGAAGGAATCAGAGTCCTGAAAGAGTCTGATGTGCAAGCGGCTTTAGAGCAAGCGATGGCATCGGATGTTCCCTTTGTAGTCGATGTAGTGATTGACCCCAATCGAGCTGCACCTTCTAAAACGCGTAACCAAGGTCTAGCGTCACAAGGAATTAAATCAACTTCCGCTGCACCGACAACGCTTTCATTTCCAAATATCTAATAGGTGATGGGTAAAAAGTTAGTGGTGAACCTTAGCGCTTACTACTAACACTCTTACCAATTTGCATTCATCAAGCATACAAGGGTGAACCTTCTACTAACAAATTACCAATCGGCAAATGAGGAGAAAAAGGTGAACCTTTTTGAAACTGTAGAAGAAATGGGTCATGAGCAAGTACTATTTTGTCATGGCACAGACCCAGATATTAAAGCAATTATTGCCATTCATGACACCACTTTAGGACCAGCAATGGGGGCAACACGACTATTGCCTTACCCTAACGAAGAAGCTGCTTTAAAAGATGCACTGCGTCTTAGTCGGGGAATGACTTACAAAGCCGCTTGTGCTAATATACCAGTAGGTGGTGGCAAAGCAGTTATTATTGCTAATCCTGAAAATAAAACTGAAGAATTATTCAGAGCTTACGGACGTTTTGTAGACAGACTGCAAGGACGTTTTATCACCGGGCAAGATGTAAATCTTACCCCAGAAAATGTCAGACAAATTAGTAAAGAAACTAATTATGTAGTAGGGGTAGAAGAAAAGTCCGGGGGACCTGCTCCCATAACAGCAAAGGGTGTATTTTTAGGCATCAAAGCTGCTGTTGAGTTTCAGCTACAGAGCCAAAGTCTGGAAGGGCTGAAAGTCGCAGTTCAAGGTTTGGGCAACGTCGGCAGAAATGTTTGCCAGAATTTACACGAGCATGGTGTCCAGCTTTTTGTCACCGATATAAGTAAAGAAAAAACAGAAGAAGTAAAACGTACTTTTGGTGCAACTGTTGTTGAACCCGACGAAATTTACTCTCTTGATGTAGATGTATTTTCTCCTTGTGCTTTGGGTGGAATTCTGAATAGTCAGACAATTCATAGCATTCAAGCATCAATTATTGCTGGTGCGGCAAATAATCAGCTAGCACAAGAGAAAATACACAATCAGATGCTAGCAGAAAAAGGCATTCTTTATTGTCCGGATTATGTAATTAATGCTGGAGGGCTAATCAACGTTTACAACGAAATGATTGGCTACGACGAAGAAAAAGCTTTCAAGCAAGTAAATAACATTTACGACACACTGCTAGAAATTTTTGCTTTGGCAAAAAGTCAGGAAATAACTACCAATGATGCTGCAAAGCAGTTGGCAGAAGACAGAATCAAAAAAGCCAGACTTCTTAAGACTCTGGCTGTGGTTTAAAGGAGTTACCAGTGGAAAGAAATACGTTTGCTACATCGGCATATATCGCGACTTCCCCAGAGACTGCTTATGAATACCTTTGCAGCCTGAAAAACTTAGACGAATGGACGCTCTATAGCCGGATGCAAGAGCAAGTTGACGAAGATACCTGGCGGGGAACAGCATCAGGCTATCAGACACAGCTTTACTATCACGTTAAAAGACTGGATCATCCCCAATTTTACGGCATTGAGTGGCACTGCGGGCTAGAGTATCAGAAATATTATCAGGTTTACCCTGTGCTGCTTTTCCCTGCTGACTACATTGAGCCGGGAACCGATGAAAAGGGCGTTTACTTACACTGGATCAGCTTTGTTGATCCCAAGCGGCGCAGTCCCTTGATTATGGAGGGAATTCACACCGTACACACTTCCGAGTGTCGTTCTCTCAAAGGCAATTTGGAACGCAAAGCTGGTCTTACCGCCGCAGCGAAAGGGCGTTACTACGTCGATGCTGACACCATCTATGTGAATGCTCCAATCGAGATGGGAGTCGAGTTCTTGTCAGATTTGCGGAACATGGATGATTGGGCACACTTGCTGCGAGCTGACGGCGAGATTACTGCCTCTGCTGGTGAGTTCCGCGATGAATATGACCAAAAGGTAAAAGTTTCTCTGAGGGTGCAATCTGTCAACAAATGGTACTTGATAGAGCAGGAATTCTTTTATCCAGACCACGGATTTTACCAGCGCTGTCCGATGCTGCTCATCCCAACTTCCCATGTTTTCGGTGACCCAGAAGCTCCTGGTTTCATCCAGCACCGAATTACATTCTGGAAAGTAGGTGAGCAATTGCCTCATGGCAAACTCCAGATTGAAGACTTTGGCTCTGAGAGCTTGAATATCAAACGTCTGTTGGAAGGCAAAGCAGGCAATTTGGATACGTTGGCTCAAGGTCTGAGCTACATGCCGCAGGCTTAATAAAGTTAAGAGGCACAAAGTGAGGAGTTAGGAATACAAATCGTAACTCCTCACTTTTAAATCGTCAAGGTAAAAATACCGAAATTAACTTATCTCGCAACACATGAAGCTGAAGCAACCTACTATTACATCTACATCGTTTGCAGTACTTGCCGACGGTCTTGATAACCCGAAAGGTATTAGCTTTGGTCCTGACGGTAATCTCTATGTTACAGAGGCGGGAACAGGCGGAGATGGCAAGAGCGTTCCATCTCCAAGCGGTCAAGGTGATTTATGTTACGGCACAACTGGTGCCATAACTAAAATTGAGAACGGTACTGCTAAACGTATACTTACAGGACTGCCTTCTGTCGCATTTGCGGATGGTACAGGAGCGGCTGGTCCTCACGATATAAAATTTGACAGTAACGGTAAGCCTTATGTTCTGATTGGGTATGCTGCTAATCCAGCTTTACGCGAGACATTAGGTGACACTGACCTGGGAAAAATTATCACTGCCGATTTTAGTACAAATACTTGGACTAGTACTGCCGATCTAGCCAATTATGAACTTACTAACAACTCCAAATTAAGTGAATGTGAATTTGTCAGTAACCCCTTGTCTTTTTACCTAGACGCCGATATATTTGTATTAGTTGATGCAGGCGCAAACAACTTACTCAGTGGAAATATTGATGGCAGCAATCTGAAGGTAATTGCTGCAATTCCTAACCAGATATTAACTAATCCAATCTTCCCTGGTTCTAACTCGGAAAATTTTGACCGGGGACACGTACCACCACCTAGTGCTTATCCTCAAGCGCCACCATCGCAGATTGCAATTCAATCAGTACCTACAGATGTTGTCAAGGGTCATGATGGTGCTTATTATGTCAGCGAATTTACTGGTTTTCCTTTTCCAGAAGGTCAAGCAAAAATCTATCGAGTTGATGCTGATGGTCAACTAGCAGTTTATGCGGATGGCTTCACGCAACTGATTGATTTAGCTTTCGATACTGAAGGCAATTTGTATGCCTTGCAGCACCTGAATTCCTCAGGCTGGAAAGGAAAACTAGAAGGTTCTTTGATCAAAATAGCTCCTGATGGCACTCGCACAACTCTTCTCAGTGGTAATGGACTAGAGTCACCTTCTGCCCTGACTATCGGTCCTGATGGTGCTTTTTATGTCATCAACCGAGGCGGTCGTCCAGGACAAGGACAAATCCTCAGAATTGAGAATACATCTGTTTCTGCACCCGCTTCTGCACTAGGTGTCTTAAAGATGGACGCGTTGGGCGCTCATCGGTAGCGGAAGCGCAAGCGAAAACCGCTTGTGTAAATCTTGCAGCTAAGAGTCATAACAATAGCGCAATAGCCAGACTCCTAACGCTCAAGTAAAAAGTTTCAATTTCAAGCCAGCACCTCGACCTCAGTTGGGGCTATATCAGGGAATGCTTGATTTCCTCCCAGTAACTGGGACTCGTTGTCTTTATAACCCTAAAACTTTCCACAACTCACAACTCTCAACTCTCAATATGAAACTTAAGTCATTTGCCCTCACACTTTTAGCTGTTAGCGTTGCCACTGTTTCTGTAAGCAAAGCAGCACAAGCCGCATCTCTGTCGGTAGTCGCCGACTATCTTGATAACCCCCGGAATATGGACTTCGATAAGGACGGCAATATTTATCTGACACTGAGCGGTCGTGGAGGCGACGGAAACGACGGAAGATGTATTGCATCACCTAGCTCCCAATATATTCCTTTATGTGCTGGTCAGAATGGTGGTCTTATCAAAATTGCTAAGGACGGTACAAAAACAGATGTACTTTCAAATCTTACGTCTATAGCATTAGTGCCCTCTGGGGAACAAGCAGCAGGTCCTGCGGACTTCAAATTTGATTCCAAAGGCAACGCTTATCTTTTGACCGGTCTTGCTGGCGACCCAACCAAACGCGATCCCGTATTAAAAGCTCCTGACCTGGGAAAACTGTATAAAGTAGACTTAAATACTGGTTCGCTGACAAGTCTTGCCGATTTTGGGGCTTATGAAACCGCAAACAATCCCGATGGCACTGATTACATTTCTAACCCCTATGCCTTCACAATCAAGGGCGATACTGCTTACGTCGTTGATGGCGGTGGAAACAGCATATATAAGGTGGGACTTGATGGTAGCGGTATTCAGAACGTAGCTGCGGTTCCTCAGAAACTAATAAATCTAACTCCAGACCAATTCCCAACTCTTCCTGAGGGGACAGTAGACCCAACAGGAGGCGCAGAACTACCCCCAGGTTATACACAAGCTTCCAATGGTCTGCCGGTATCAAACCAGTCAGTACCCACAGGTATCATAGTTGCTCCCGATGGCAGCTTAACACTCAGCGAATACACTTACTTCCCTTATCCAGAAAACGAAGCACGTATCCAGTCAGTTAACCCTGATGATTTGTCAATCAAAACCATCTATGATGGCTTTACGGAGTTGACTGGCGTGGCATACGACACAGAGGGCAATTTGTATGCGTTGCAACACATCAATCAGTCAGAATGGAAAGGCATTCAACAGGGTGGTGTAATCACCGGTGATATTAGCGCTTCTATCATCAAAATAGCCAAAGATGGTACTCGCGAAACTATCTGGAGCGGTAATGGACTAGAGGCGGCTTCAGGATTATTTTACCATGATGGCGCTTTATATACCTCAAACCGTACCAGACTCGTAGCAGGGGAACGAGGAGGACAACTCGTTAAGATTGATCTAAAAGCGGCGAAGGTTCCCGAACCCGGTGCAGGTGCAGGTCTATTAGCTGTTGCTGCTTTAGGTGCGACTGCTGCAATGGGCAAACGCAAACGCCAAGAAAAGGTGGGCGAAGAGTTGTTAGCTAAGGTAGAGACTCTCTAATTCCTTGTTCTTTGGCTCTGCCAAGGAATCCTCAAGAAATAAGCTGCTGCTTTCAAAGGCAGCAGCTCGAATCCAATGTTCTCAGGCTAAACCTGGGAACAAAACCCAGCCAAGAGTATACCTCAAACAACAGAGAATTCACTATGGGATTAGTCAAAAATTTATCATTTGCCTTAGTCGGTGCGGGAGTAGCTGTTGTAGCAACAGCTACGCAAGCATTCTCTGTAACATTAAGCTACGAACGCTCTATAGGTGAGCCTGGTTTCGGTCCTGGGCAACTATTTGTTCCCCAAGGCATAACCGTGGATAACCAAGGGAATACCCTCATAGCTAACGGACGCGGTGTTAACCCGGATGGTACTCCTAACTACAACGTCGGTAACAAAATTGAAAAATTTAGTCCTACCGGTCAGTATATTGGAGCAATTGGCTCCGGCGGCACAGGACCTGGACAGTTTGACGAGCCAACAACTGTAGACTTTAATCCAGTAACAGGGGATCTGTATGCAGGTGATGTTTACAACAACCGCATCAATCAATACGATTCTCAGGGTAACTTTATTAGATCCTTTGCAAATGGACAATTTACCGGTCTCATAGAGGGTAGATTGTTCTTTGGACCATCTGGTGTGACATTTGACAAAGCTGGCAACGTGTATGTTGGTGATTTTAACGGTGAAAGGATCCTTAAATTCACACCAGACGGACAGCAAATTGGTGTGATTGGTGGCACCGTGGGCACTGGACTTGGAGAAACTCAAGGTGTAGCAGGTATAAGAATTTCCCCAGTCAGTGGAAATATCTTTCTAGCTGACCAGTATAACAACCGCGTTCAAGTACTCGATCCAAATGGTAAACCTCTGTACGCATTTGGTTCAGCAGGTAGCGGACCTGGACAGCTTCTTCAGCCAATTGGCATTGAAGTGGACGATCAAGAGAATGTCTATGTAGCTGATTCTATCAACAGCCGCGTTCAGGTATTCGATAAGAACGGTAAGTTCTTGACTTCCTTCGGTGAAAATGCCCGCGATGCATCAGGTAACCCTGTACCGCCTCCAGCATTAACTGGTCCTCCTTTTGGCAACCCCCTCGACCTCACCCCCGGCAGATTTAACTGGACTGGTGGTACAACCCTTAAAGATGGCAAGCTCTATGTTGGCGATTTCTTCCAAGGTCGCGTGCAGGTGTTGAAGGTAGAAAACGGAGCCAAAGTACCTGAACCAAGCACAACATTAGCTCTAGGGTTGTTGGGAGTCGGTGCGGCTGCTGTCAAATTGAAAAAAGATAAGCGCCAAAAGACAATCCTCAGTTTAGAGAAACAACTGCAAAAGACTACTGTGTAGCTCTTTAACCAGGCTGAGCGAGGAAATGCATTCCGGGGGGCATCTACCCCCCTGTTATAATCAAACGAAGCCTTTCAGTAGGCGTTCTCTGTTAAAGACAGAAAACGAGAAATCAAAAAAACAACTATTTAAATAAGTGTTATGTCTGCTGTAATTAATCTAAACTTAACCAGAGTTACTGACTTACTACATCGCTGGGTTTCACAGCATGTGAATACGCAAAGTCTTACCTGGCTAGATGAAAAGAGAAAGCAGATAAGTAATGGTGCTAACGTGCGGGTCTTATTCACTACTTTTAGTGCAGTGCCTCGTTATACAGGCAAAAACGACCTAGAGTTAACACAAGATGACTTAAAAGCAGCTTCTACAATAGTAAGAGGTTGGGTTCCCAGTCATTGGAGTATAGATCAAGCTGCTCGCACTCTACTACTGCTGTCTTTGCCCCACGATAATGCGGAGAAATATCTGCACACGTTAGAGCAAGTTTTCACCACAGCCGACGTGGGAGAATTAGTAGCGCTTTATCAAGCTTTACCACTTCTGCCTTACCCCGAACAACTTCGTCACCGTGCTGCTGAAGGAGTTCGCAGCAATATGACAGCAGTTTTTAACGCTGTTGCTTTAACAAATCCCTATCCTGCACAGTATTTTGACAATCTGGCATGGAACCAGATGGTGCTAAAAGCTTTTTTTGTCGGCAGCCCTGTGAGTTTAATTCAGGGGCTTAACCAGCGTGCAAATCCAGAACTAGCAAGAATGTTAATTGACTACGCCAACGAACGTCAAGCAGCTGGGCGCTCAGTAGCTCCGGAAATTTGGCAATTGGTGGATTTGGTTAATGGTTAGTAGTTAAGGATTATTATCCAACAACTAACAAGCGAATAACTAACAACTTAACAAAAAACAATTAACACCTAACAAATAATAATATGCAAAGCGATCGCATGATGTTTATTGACCCCCACATTCACATGACTGCTCGCACAACCTACGATTACCTGATGATGCGGGAGTCGGGCATTGTCGCAGTAATTGAGCCAGCTTTTTGGTTGGGACAACCCCGTACCAACGTTGGCTCGTTCCAAGATTACTTTAGCAGCTTAGTGGGGTGGGAGCGATTCCGGGCGGCTCAGTTCGGTATCCGGCATTACTGCACTATGGGTTTAAACTCCAAAGAAGCCAATAACGAAGCATTGGCAGAGCAAGTGATGGAACTGTTGCCCCTGTTTGCTTGCAAAGAGGGTGTAGTCGCCATTGGTGAGATTGGCTACGACGACATGACACGTGCCGAAGACAAATACTTCCGTCTACAGTTAGAACTCGCAAAAGAACTTGAGATGGTAGTGTTGATTCACACACCCCATCGCAATAAAAAATCAGGCACCAGTCGCAGTATGGATGTCTGCATTGAGCATGGGTTAGATCCATCGAAAGTGATTGTGGATCATAACAATGAAGAGACAGTTGAAGAAGTTTTGGATCGGGGCTTTTGGGCAGGTTTCACGATTTACCCGCATACGAAGATGGGGAATGCGCGGATGGTGGAAATTGTCCGCCAGTATGGAAGCGATCGCATCATCGTAGACAGCAGCGCTGACTGGGGAATTAGCGATCCGTTGGCTGTACCTAAAACCGCTCAACTGATGCTGGAACGAGGAATTCCAGAAACTCATGTCAGAGCAGTCTGTTATGAAAACGCACTTTCAGCTTACAGCCAAAGTGGTCAAATGAAAGACTCTGACTGGCTCCACCCTTCACCCATCGACCAGCGACAGTTATTCAACGGTAACTCCGTCCTGCGCGGACAAGAACCAACCGTCGAGTCAAGCCGTGAATACGCACTGATTGAGTAAGAGTCATTAGTCATTTGTCATTTGTTAGGAGGCGCGGAG
>CAXTNZ010000083.1:0-24953 GCA_964245695.1 uncultured bacterium
CTCCCCCCCTCCTCTTCTGTTACCGCCATAGATCACATCGTCCTCAACGTGGCGGCGGGTGATTTAGAACGTGCTGTGGCTTGGTATGAAGAGATTCTCGATTTTCAACCGCAACAGGCGTTTAAAATTAAGACCGCTCGCTCTGCTTTGTACAGCCGAGTTATGCTTTCACGTAACGGCGGTGTACAATTACCGATTAATGAACCAGCTTCCCCCAATTCTCAAATTCAGGAGTTTTTGGATGTGAACCGGGGACCGGGAATTCAACATATCGCTTTGCAAACGCCCAACATTGTTGATGCGATCGCTCAATTTCGGCAAAGTGGTTTATCCTTACTTCCAGTGCCTCAAAGCTATTACTTGCAGCTAAGACAGCGACAAGGACTGCCTTTATCAACTTTAGAACTTGAGGCGATCGCTCAACAGGAAATATTGATAGACTGGAAAGAAGATACTCAACAAGCAGTACTGCTACAAATTTTCACCCAGCCGATTTTCGGACAGCCCACCTTTTTCTTTGAGTTTATTGAGCGCCGTTACCAAGCTCAAGGTTTCGGTGAAGGTAATTTTCGCGCCTTATTTGAAGCAATTGAAAAGGAACAAATCAAACGCGGTAGCCTACAAGATTTTGGCGCTTAGATTAGTAATTCGCTCATTCAATCATCAAATATTTTAATTGAAAACACAATACAATTTAAGCTATTCTGTAAATAAAATTTACATTCGCTTCAATGTTAAGACTGATTACAGACTTTGACGGTCCGATTATTGATGTTTCCCCACGGTACTACCGGGTTTATCAATTCTGTCTGGAAAAGACACGTCGCCCAAACCAACCAGTCCATGAACTTCCACTCATCGAATTTTGGCAGATGAAGCGATCGCGAGTTCCGGAAAAACAAATTGCCTTAAATTCCGGTTTGGATGAAGTACAGGCACAAGAATTTGCTCAGTTGCGGCGGCAAACGGTGCATACAGAGCCTTACTTTGATTATGATACCCTCGCACCCGGTGCTGTGGAAGCACTGTTAAAAATTCAACAAGCTGGTATCGATTTAGCAGTAATGACAATGCGGCGGGTTCGGGAACTAGACTATGCCTTCAAAAAACACGATTTAGGCAGGTTTTTCCCGGAAAATCGTTGTTATTGCTTAACCAACGACTATGTGAAAACCCGCGACATTGATGATAAACCTTTACTTATGGAACGGGCAATAGCAGAACTACCACCATGCACTGATACCTGGATGGTGGGGGATACAGAAGCCGACATCACTGCCGCTAAAACACACGGAATCAAGGTGATGGCTGTGGAGTGTGGCATCCGCGATCGCACGCAATTAGAAGTATACAACCCTGACTTAATTGTGAAGGATTTTAGCGCTGCTGTTGATTTAGTTTTAGAGCGATCAGCATCAATTAACAAGCACGCTTAACGCAGAAAACTGTTAATCAACCACAACAATATAAACGTCAGCACCGTAGAAAACTGATTTGGCGTGACGATAAATTTCATTTGCGGCACAAGCCAACCAGCAACTACTCCGCCAACAATTAAACCGAATATTAAGCCGACCAAAGTCAACAAAACTGATCTACCAAACTTGCTTTCCTTGCGATTGAGAAAGTAAACACTGATACCTACCCCAACCACCAATGCCAACGACAAAACGCTATCGCCCCCAGCTTGGTAAAATACACTAATAGCACTCAACCCTAGATACCAAGCTCCAGGTAACAGCACTTCTGGAGGCGTTGGTTTATCTATCATTCGTTGCAGCCAAGCGGGTGATTTTTCGCTCTTGCTTGGACTTTCTTTAGGAGCCGATTGCACCAGGCGCTCTGGAAACCGAATGCGTTCCGGCACCTTTATTTTACCTTCCTGGCGCATCCGTAACCGATCCATTAAAATCGCATCGTAAGCCGCTTCAATCATTTCAACACGCTTAGTATCGCCAGTGTATTGCTCCAACAGGCGATCACGAGCATCCTGAATTTCATCGAAGCTAGCATCTTCTGATACCCCAAGTTTTTCGTAGGGAATTTGATCGCTCATGGGACTTTTTTACTTCAGCCTTAGTTGGCAGCAGTCTTTTTTTGAAGGAAAAACAACCTTAGGTTTTATGTTCGGTCGAAACCAATGTTTCGGTCGATTCTTATGCCCTACCAGGATAGTAGCACGGCGAGGGTTTAATCGACCTGACAATTTTAATTATAGTCACTTTAACATATTGTCATAACTCCGTGTATCCCCTCATGTCGTTGACCAGTTCTAGCTCTACTCTAGAATTTAAGCGAAAAATACCTAAAAGGCATTTTTTATGCAAATATTAACTTTTCTGTTTCGGATTTGGCAACTTACCGTGCCTTGACTGAGTTTTAAATAATTAGTGTCAGAATCGCTTGTAGCGTTAAGCTACAGATCGATTTTAAATTGAAGCGTTTTAAATAACTACGCTACTGGTATCATACTGGGATTATAAAGTTTCCTAGTCTCCCAAAGGTGGCTAAGGACAGAGCATCTGCCTACTGGACACAAAGAAGTTAGCAATTAAAAGAGCTGCACTTAAGTGCAGCACTGGCATTACCAGAATATTTGCCTTCTAATTGTCCGGAATCCTGATTACACTATTACTTGGATGATCGGGAAATTCACGCCTTAGCCTTGTAGTTTCTTATTGCCACCGTAAAACCGCGCTTTTACGCGGCGACCTTTGTTAATCCTATGAATTTTTGTGCAAAGTGATGATCATGGCTCCTGCCAAGGTTCTTGTAGTTGATGACGACCCTGCGGTTCGTAATTTAATCCAGCGCTTTTTGATTAAGCAGAGCTATCAGGTAGAGGCTGCCGAAGATGGTAAGACTGCCATAGCTGTATTTGAGCAATTTAACCCAGATTTGGTGATTCTAGATGTGAATTTACCAGATGTAATTGGGTTTAACTTGTGCCAAGAGATGCAAAGCCGTAACGGTGTTTTTGTTCTCATGCTGACTAGCCGTGCAGACGAAGCCGACAAGATTCGTGGCTTTGCTAAAGGTGCTGATGACTATCTCACCAAGCCATTTGGTCTGGGAGAACTAGAAGTCAGAGTTGCAGCCATTTTGCGGCGTCAGCGGGTTGTAACCACCGCAGAGCAGAAACGCCTGATATTTGAAAAGCTGATGATTGATCCAGTCCGGCGGGAGGTAACACTTAACACCAACCCAGTATTATTAACCGCTTTGGAATTTGACTTGTTGCATTTTCTAGCCAGCCATCCAGGTCGAGTTTGGCGGCGAGCAGAACTCATCCAAGAGGTGTGGGACTATGAATATGTGGGAGACCAGCGAGTTGTGGATGTGCATATCGGTCAAATTCGTAAGAAGATTGAAGCCGATGCTAGCCAGCCAGCACTAATCCAGACTGTACGTGGCGTAGGGTATAAGTTTGAATGTCCTACTGAACCCCAGCAGCCTAACGGCAAGTCCTGAGTCAAAAGTCCAAAGTTTTTTACTCTTGACTGTTGAGTATTGACCAAGCTGCAAAAGTTGGTGAATTTCGTCGGCTTTAAAAGCTAGGTTGACACAATCGCTCAATGATAATCGATTAATCTATTTACTACACAAGTACAGCCAGACAGTTTTTTCAAATCTTGATTTAAAGGTGAAATTAGGGTGCGTCCTGCTGCCACAGGTGTTAACTGTGACGCAGGTTTATCTAGCTTCAATACTGGGTAGGTTTGGCGAAGATTGGGAGTTTCATGAATATTGCCAAAAGTCGGAGCAGTCTCATTCGTGGCACTCTTTGCGTCGTTAACTGTTGTCTCAGCTTTTTCGCTCCAGAGCCGCCCCACGAGTCATCGTGGTACCAGCTGCCAAATGGCGGCTGGCTTCGCTGTTGGATTTTTTTTCGTTTTTTCCCCAAGGGTCAGTTTGCCCTAGCATAATGCCAACGCGCAACGCGTCTCCCCTTCTCCCTTCATAGAGAGGCGCTTCTCCTTGGGAGAAGAAATAAATGCCCAGTCCGTCAAACAAGCGATCCTCAATACCCACGTTCGCGCAGCGTCTCTCCTTGGGAGAAGAATTTCAATACACTGCTGGGCATTTATTTTTATGGATCACTAGGAGTGATTTTTTTCCTTTAGAGCTTGCTGTCACCAAAATCCACTGCTATGGTATGGTATGCCGTAGCCCAACTGGCGCATAAGCCAGAACAGCGTCGTTAAAACCACCACCTGCGACCAGGGGGTGTAGTATATTAGCTGTTTCTGGTGAACCTTTACCCCGCATTTATACTTGGGAATTGTGAAATAAAGTTTCCAGATATACGCGGGCAGCGCGGCGATCGCTATCTCCATTTTGGAGCAAAAACAGTGACAGCGCCGCCGTTAATACTCGATTTTCATCCCAATCAGGATGTGATTCTAAGTAGTTTTTGAGGGATTCGTGGAGTGTTTCCGGGATTTCTGTAAATATACTAACCGTTGCGTTCATTTCTATTTTTTCCCTATCAGGATAATCAATAAATACAAGTTGCTTACGGTGACCACAAGCCAACAACATACTGTATGAATGCTTAGCCAATAATCAGCGGCAATAGCCGGGTAATTTTACACAACTGCACAGCGGATTACATTCATCAAGCCGAATCATTGTGCAGCAAGAGGGGGTAGGTTTGTCAATGCTGCGAAATGTTAAAAATCAGTTTAACAAAACATAATAAATACGACATAATCAGGGTTTGAACTATTTTTTTGTTACTTATCTTCATAAAAACTCAGTCCTTTAAGTCAAGTACCCCTAACAGTAAAAAATCCCCAGTAAAACACCAAGAGCAGATGAGACCGTAAAGCTCCTGTGGAAAACCTGTAAAATCGCTGTGGAAACTCTGTGGAATCAGTGAGGAAAATTCTGATGAATGATAAGAATTACAAAAAAGAAGATTAGCCCCTTTGGGGGATTAAAAATTTATAATTAAAAATTATTTTTTAAATTAAAGCCTAAGATGAATGGACAACTCCTACGGTTGAGCAAAAATTTCCAGCTACCTTCACAGCAAGCTGTAAGCGAGATTACAAGGTTTGGGCTTCTAATTCACATCAAACGTAAATTGGCATAGAGTTTGAATTGCTTGCTTCCCAGTCCTTTGAGATGGACATCTAACCCCATGAAATTTGCGCCCAAGTCCCAGTTAGCATCGTGGTTCCCGCAGCTAAATCCCAAAGTTTGGATTTTGGCAATTGGTAGATTCTTATCAGAAGTCGGCACAGGCTTTACTTTGTTTTATGCTCCCATCTTTTTCGTTAACAAAATCGGTTTATCTGCAACCGCTGTCGGCTTTGCTTTGGGTAGCGCCTCGATTTCTGGTGTCGCAGGTAGGATTTTAGGTGGTATAGGTGCTGATTCCCCATCGTGGGGACGCCGACGCACTTTGTTATTTTCCGCAGCAATTTCGGCTATTGGTTCTCTAGTGTTAGCTGCAAGCAACAACTTTGCTACTCTGGTAATGGGCAACTTAATCGCAGGCTTAGGCATGGGTTTATATTGGCCTGCAAATGAAGCTGTTGTCGCCGACTTGACACAGACTGAAAATCGCAGTGAAGCTTATGCTGTCACGCGACTGGCAGACAATCTTGGTTTGGGGATGGGAATTGTGCTGGGTGGCGTTTTGGTGGCGACAACTGGGAGTTATCGATCGCTATTTATGATCGATGCCGTCTCTTTCGTCGTATTTTTTGCGGTTATTTATCTGGCGATTGGTGAAACTCGTCAACCAGATATGAGAGAATCTGAGCAGAAGCAATATTTTGCTTCTTGGATGGCAGCATTAAGCGATCGCCGTTTCCGAGTTTACATTGTCGTCAATATCATCTTCACCATCTACGTTTCCCAACTACACAGCACCCTCCCCATCTACTTCAAAAACTTTGTCTGGGTTGGAAACTCAGGAAAAGGATTTGCGGAAACTACTATCAGTGCCCTTTTCGGTTGGCATTTGGCGCTCGCCATTCTCACACAGTTACCCGTTGCGCGTGCCTTAAAACGCTTCTCTCACGCACTCGCACTCACATTTTCTGCGGTGCTTTGGGCAGTTGGGTTCAGCTTGATCTGGGCTTGTGGTGTTGCCACATCTGATCATCTGGTTTGGGCAGCTTTGGCATTGGGAATATTTGCCGTTGCGATCGCCTCTTACACCCCCTCTGCCTCCTCATTAGTCACCGACTTAGCCCCTGAATCTCAACGTGGCGTTTATTTCTCCATCAGTTCCCTCTGCTGGGCTGTTGGCTATTTTATTGGTCCAGTCTTGGGCGGTTGGGCATTAGATCAACCGCGAATTGTTACAAACAGCTTCTGGCTTGGATTTTCCTTTAGTGTTGTCATCACCATTGCCATTTTGCAATATCTCAACCGGATTTTGCAGAGTAAATAGTTTTACTATTGAGGCGTTGAAAAGTTAGGATACCTAGACATCATCTTAATTTTCTGATATTATTATTTAATACTGGAAATCTCATCAAAACTTTTCAAATAGCCAATATTCCCATTATCAAATAATACCTGAAAACCTGCGAGATATCAAGAGCAAACACCATCATCCTGCAAATTTTTTCCAGCCTTTGCAGCTTGATATAAAACAAGATTGCACTCATTCCTCTTATTGGCGACGGACACATTCCTCAACGCTCGTGACCTTTGCACTCGCGCTCGTTTTCTTCTTTGCGTAGAAGAAAGCTCTAACGCCTGACGGCGAATGCTACGAGTGCGTGAGAAAAATTATTTATGCTTAATTGTATACCGAAATAACAAGCGATCGCAGAAGTGTAAGCTTTTGTAGGGTCTGGGGAGGCAAACAACAGACTGAAATTTTGGTGTTGTTTGTATTTGAGTAACTAAAGAGTCAATAATAACCATAAAAATTCCCAATGCTTGTTTGTGTCTATTGTTGACACAAATAGTATTTACTATAGTTATGGTTCTTTAGTAACTATTCAGCTTTCAGTAAATTCAACTAAATAAAATTAGTTCTCTAAAAACAAACTTACGGAAATAAATTTGCATTTTTAGTTTCAATGGATGCTGAAAGCTTAATTAACCATTGATTCTAATCTTGCTGTCAAGTTCAAATTCAAGTGTGAGGAATGACCGTGAGAAATCTACTAGCTTATGCTGGTGCAGTAAGTTTGCTATACTTACTCGTTGGAATGCTACCCGCGCAAGCGACACCTAATGTTCAAGAAGTAACATCAGACAATCAAGATACAAATCCTGAAAATATTACAAATTTTAGTAGTAGTCTTAATGACGTAATACCTAATAATTATATAATTCTTTCCAGTCATGCTGATAATACACAACAAGATTCACCAGTATTAAATCAAAAGCAGCAAAGCACTGATTTAAAAATAGCTTTTCCTACTTCCTTACCCCAAACTACCTCAAAAACCCAAACTACTTCACAATCTTCACGCCTAACCCTAGCATCAGAAATACAAGAACAGGTAACATCTGTATCGCAACTTTCTGACGTGCAGCCTACTGACTGGGCTTTTCAAGCATTGCAATCTTTGGTTGAGCGTTACGGTTGTATTGCTGGGTATCCAAATGGTACTTATCGGGGCAATCGTGCTATGACTCGATATGAATTTGCCGCTGGTTTGAATGCCTGTTTAGACCGAGTTAACGAATTAATTGCCACCGCAACCGCCGATTTGGTAAAAAAAGAAGATTTAGCCAGCTTGCAAAGACTGCAACAAGAATTTTCCGCTGAATTAACGACATTGCGGGGTCGAGTAGACGCATTAGAAGCTAGCACCGCTAAACTGGAGGCAAATCAGTTTTCCACAACTACCAAGTTGAATGGTGAAGCAATTATATCAGCTATTGGTGCTACAGGAGGCGCTCCGGGAAGGGATAATCCGAATATTATCCTCACAAATCGGGTGCGGTTGAATCTGAACACCAGCTTTACAGGCAAAGACTTACTAATTACTGGGTTGCAATCTCATAATTTCTTAGGCGGTTTGGATGGACGTGGTAGCGTTCAAGAATCTTTGGGATTAGCTTCACCGTTACTGAGTGCTAGTAGTGCGCGTACAAGTTTTGAACCGCAATTTCCAGGCATCGACCCCAAGAATTTATCCAACATCGGTGCCAACAGCCTTCAGCTTTACAAATTACTTTACATCTTTCCAGTCGCTGATAAATTAACATTATTTGCCGGAACCGCCGCTGAAGTTTCAGATGCTTTTCCTACCATTACTCCTTTTTACGGTGAAGGACAAGAAGCAATTTCTCGCTTTGCCGGTTTAAACCCAGTAGTGCGTGTTTCCGGCGGTACATCCGGTACTGGTTTAGCATCCGCTGCGGGCTTTATTTTCAATATCTCAAAGCAATTGGATTTGAGAGCTTTATACGGCACTGTCAATGCCAACCTACCTCAAACTGCTGCCGATATACTTCCAGATGCACTTCCAGGAGTTTCTGGTACACCCTTGGGTTCGGGCGTGTTCGGAGGTAGTAGCGTGGTGGCGACACAGTTAACTTTTAGACCAAGCAGTTCCATAGATATTGGTCTGAACTATGCCAACAGTTATCACGAAATTAACATCCTCGGCACAGGATTAGTTAGCAGTGATATCGGTGCTTTGGCTGGGGTTCCTCTGGGAATACCCGTAAAACTTAACTCTGTCGGTGGTACTGCTACCTGGCGATTTTCTCCGAAAGTCGCTTTATCTGGTTATGGCGCAGCGCTGTTTGTTGATGATTCTTCCGGTAGGGTTAACGCTTCCACCACCTTTACCAGTTGGATGGTAGGACTTCACTTCAACGACCTGATAGCAAAGGGCAACAATGCGGGTATTATTTTTGGTCAGCCCCTTTATCGCGCCGAAGCCGATGGTGATGCTTTGGAAGCGCCTGCGGGTGCAGATAAAGCCGTTCCTTACCATTTAGAAGCTTACTACCGCTTTCGGGTAAATGACAACCTCAGCATTACCCCAGGCGCATTTGTCCTCTTCAATCCCGAAGGCGATCGCAGAAACGACACAACAACAATCGGCGTACTCCGTACCACCTTCACCTTCTAAAATCTCTCCTCTTTCCTCTCTTCCTCTGCGTCCTCTGCGCCTCGGCGGTTCGATTCTATTTCCTTCTCTCCTGCAACTTGCGATAAACCGCCTTTAAATCAACGTTATGATGCGCCAAAGCTACCATTGTGTGATCTAGCAAATCTGCAACTTCACCAGCGATCGCATTTGGCTGATCATCCTTACTGTTAGGGAAGTCCGCAAGTCAATATTCAAGGCGTCCAATAACTTTTAACTACCTTCACCCAGAAGGGATGCAAATTAAATGTGTAACAGCTTAGTAGCCCGTAGAGCCAGGGGGCAGGTCGTGAGGTTTGCCTACTTCAGCAGTGATTGAAGTTGACAATGCCCGATGAACCTCGATTTTTTACAAATGTCAGATACCTCATATCCGCTACCGTCCCATGTACCAATACGAGCGTAATGGAATCCATACCGTTTGCCTTCTTCGTACCAAGTGAAATAATCTGAAGTACCGTTGGGTTTTTGCGGTTGAACTTTCAATTTACACCGGACTATAGAATCAATACCCCGTTCCTCAATAAAAGCGTCAGAGCCGCAGGTAGATATTTCCGGATTGAGGAGGCTGCTGTAACCTTCCACCTTATTATCTTCTTCAAGTTCCCATATTTCGTCCCAACCATGATTTTTTACAGTAATTGTTCTTGGGATAGTGCCAACAGGGCTAGAGAACTTAATACTGAGGGGTTTATCAAAGATTCCGTTAGCATCCTCTTTGTTGCCAAAGATGTCGGCAGCGTAACCTCTGAGCGTATAAGTGTCTTGAGTAGAGTCTTGAGCAAAGGCATGACCCAAGTGCCGATACTTAAACTTACCGTTATGCCATGCTCCCTCCCCATACCAAGAGAAGACAGGAAGGAAGTTGTGAAAACCACCTTTATCAAACTTAAGACAGCGAACACCCTCAATCTTGTTCTGTGATGGGTTCCTCACCCTGTAAGTCTGGAGGGATGAACCGCAGCTAAATCCAGCCGCAGGCAGTTGCGGCACAAATAGTTTTAATAAAACAATTAATAAAACAATTGGTAGCAGTGATAAGCCAAGAGCGATCGCAGGTCGCCGCACCAATCGTGTTATTTGCCACAATATTTGCCACCATGACCGACTTGGCGGTGGGGGATTTTTACGGATCATTTCTTGCCAAGTCAGTGACAATGTAGTAGGATTCTGGCAAATCACTGGTAGCCAACTAGCACAGGGATAGTCGCCCTCTAGACCTTGTAATCTTTCCCGTGCTTCCCGCACCGCCAGATATAAAGATGTGCCTCCGGCAAAAATGCTCAGAAAATGTTTCAAAAATTCCTGTGCTACAAAATCTGGCACAGGCTTTCGCATAACGATGATTTGTGGGATATTCAAATCAGCTAGTTCTCGCGCTAAACCCAAGCCATCGCAGGAGTTAAAAATTGCTAGCTGTAAACCGCTAAAAATCGCTTTTGTCAACGCATTCTTTAAATCTTTTAACGATAAGCTATCGTTTTGATTGATAGATATTTGACCTGTACTACCATCCACTTGGCTATAACTATGCCCAGCAAAGAAAAGAATGTCCCATTGTTGCTCCCAAAGCTGATTGTTTAACTCCTGACGTTGAGGTTCTGTGAGGGGGGTTATTTCTGCATCCGGTAATTGCTCTAGAATAGCCCTATCTTTCTCGACATTAATGCCCGTACTATCGCCCAGAATTGCTAAGATTTTGACTTTATTATTAGGTTTCGGTTTGAGTGGCGGCGGTCCATAGTCTGGCGCACTCAAAGCAATTTCGGCATTCCTGTAGTCATCAGAGAATAAATCCCACAAATGCCAAGGCAACTGTCGCAGTCGAATGTCCTCAGTTTGAATGATCACCTGAATTTCATCAGTTTCACTCAAATTCTGCTGCAATCGATCCCGAATCCTTTGCCATTCCCTAGAATCCGACTTGAGCCATTCATTCAGGCACGTTGCCAACTGTGAGCCTAAATCACGGCAGGAAAAGTTAGTTACTCCTGGTATAGGTTTGATGCGGAAGTTGTGCATCACTGTCTGGCGATAGGCGGACTGCCACTGACCATAGGCTGACTGCCAATTGTTGAATGCTTCTAGAATATATGGTGCGGTCGGCAGCCTACCTATAACTTGGGTTTCAGTCTCACTCGTAGCGCCATCCTCCCTAATCCGCAGGAGGACTGGAAACCCCTGCTCAAAACTCCCCTCCATCAGTGTGAGAATGACTCGCTTTCTCATTGCCGTCTCCCAGTAAGCGGTGATGCACTCAAATCACAAAATCTTCGGTGATGTTAACATCCCCTAAAGCCAATTTAACGCTAAACCGTTCTCCCGGTTCGCCACTAAACTTTAGTTGTATCCAGTTATCCTCACTTCTAGCTTGAACCTGTAATTCCGGGCAAGTAACTCCGGCTTCATCCAATACAATTAGTTGCAAACCTGGTGGCAGATAACGTTGACTGCCAGTTGGACAAACTCGCAGGCGAATGTCCACTTCTTCATCCGATGAAGGTGCAAGCGTGACAAGCAGTACCACTCGATGACCTGCCAGTTGCATTCCCAAGTCAATTACGTTGCTTGCGCTAACGCTAGCGGCTGGATCAAGAGTGTCATTTTCTCGATGCTCAGTGCTTCTAGTACTAAATGCTGGATTGGCGGCTTCTGTCAAGAGCAGTGCTTCTACAGTCTGCCAAGGTGCCGCAAAGACTCCCTCAAACCATTGTTTCAGGTACACTGGCATTGACATCGGCTTCAGGTCTCTCAGATACCTTGGCAAATCTTCGAGCGATCGCAATTGCCCTAGGGGTAACTCTTTCGTCTCCACCTTTTCGGCAAATCCTAACAGCGTCGCTTCTGTCAATGATTCATCCAGCTGTACAACCACATAGCCAATCCGTTCTTCCCTAACTTCTGCCGGAAAATGACAGACTTGGGAACCAAGTAACACTGGTCTACACTCTAACTTACCGAGAGCTTTTACTGACAAATCAGCAACATCCATCAGCGACTGCATTACCGGATTCCAACTATCGCTCTTTTCCAATTCAGTTTCAAATCCCAGACACTGTAAATAAAAATTGACGGCATAAACTGCCAAAGTATTGTTATAAACCTGTTTCGCTTTCTTCTGATTGGATTGGTGATGGCTAAATTGTTTCGCTTTTAAATGAGCTGACAAAGCAAGCGTTACTGTAAATGTCAAAGGTTCGATTGTGTGACTCATAATTAATTACTCTGTTCAGTCTAATTAGCTCTACAAATATTCCCGAAACAAAGGTGCAAATCTCCGACAACAACGCTGAAAGAAATTACTCAGGGCGGCAATTTTAATTCCTCCAAATTCTGCTGAAATCTCTTCCCATCTTTTCCCAGACATTCTTGCCAAGGCTATTGCCTGAAAGTTAGCGTCTGGACGTTCTCTCATGTGTTCTCGCCTGAAAATATTTTCCGCATCTTCTTCTAGGCATTCCCGCATTCTTTCAGATAATGAAGGTTCTTCTTGAGGTGTCGGTAACTTGCCTATTTCTTCTGCTGAAAGTGTATTCTCGAATTTTAAGAATTCATCCCAAATTTCTATAACTACCTTATCCAGCCGAAAATTGACCCATGTCATTAAACTGCCTGTTTTACCTTTTTTCGGATCGTAATTGTCGATTTTTTGGCAGACATAAAGCAAAGTTTTATTAACTGCTTCTTCATAAATTAGGTTGTAAAAATTAGCGGGTATTTTATTTGAATGCGGACGGTAAAGCTTTCTCAGCCGAATTGCTTCCAGCAGCTCCCTTAAAGCATAATCCCGTTCTTCAGTCTGGGGTTTAGACTCTTGGGCTGTTAGAGCTAGCTTTTGAAGTCGAGCATCATCTAGTATCTTTTTACAAGCATCATCCCGCAGTTTATTTGCCCATTCCCTCACGGGTGTGCGTTGCGCGTTGTAACTGTCGAGAGCTTGGTCAAGATCACGCAAAAGTTGATGTCGTACTTCCAGGTAAATCTCCTGATAAACACCAGATAAAGATTTACCTTTTGGTGTACGACAAATTTTGCGCGATCGCATAATTTCATCCACCATCTGGGTTAAAACCTTCTGCCGCTTCTCAGAGTCGGGAGGGTGCCGTTGTGCCTCTGTAATTAAATTTGTCAGTTGCTCATCCATTGTTGTGACAACACCGCTAATACTGCTATCTGTATGTTTTCACGCTTGTTTTCTCTAGCTAACTAGCCGGATGCTCCTATCTATTACCCAGGCTAGATCGGGAACTCCTACCTTGTACTCTGCTTAAACATTCAGCTATTCAAAATATTTTTACAAAACTTAATTTTTGGGAATTTTGTATAAAACTCTGGCTTTTGGGATGAGTAATAAACAAGAAGGCGAACCAACGAGGGTGACAGTTTTTGTCCTATACCTATTGCTGGTATCCCTGTAGTTTAAGTCGCAAATCGGAGTTTTAGAGATTTGCATACCTCAACTGACTAAAATTTTTTACTAAGAGTATGAACCGATGTTATCCAAAAACCATTATCTGAAATTTGCGATCGGTGCTTTGCTATTGCCTGGATTACTTGGATTTGAAACAGCCATAGCAAAGATGCCCAAAGAAGTTGAGAACCCGCCTCAAGCCAAAGAAGAATCGTTAGTTCAGGGTTTCCAAAATACTGATACTCAAAAGCAGAACAAGATCCGTCGCCGCTGCGTCATCGTCCGCCACCGCGTCGGTAGCCGCATCTTTACACGCTATAGATGCATTACATATAGGAGATAATAGATGACTTAGGAACACATTCCGCACCCTCAAGTGGTACACTCGGTTTTTTTGGAGTTTTAGACATTTGTATAGTCTTTGAAACATCGACTCCATTTGTGCCTATTCCCCAATTGCCCAAAATACCTCGTGTGGCTCTTCAGGTGCGGAATATTCGTGACGGGTTTAAATAGAGTTTGTTTTGTGAATAAGGGATAGGGCTTACCTTTAACAGGGTAACTCTAGGTAGGGTTGATCTGAGATATTTGCAGTAGAAGGGGCAATGATAGAGGTGCATTTAAGTTGCATAACTTAGGGCGGGCGAGACGCCTACCCCACAATAGTTTGCTTTTTTCAAGAATGTAAATTAAATGTCTTTTAGCTCGTATGATTGTTTATTCACGCCCACCTACTTAATTTGTACAGTGCGTAATGTATTGAGGAATTTGGGTTAATGAAAACGGTAAAATCCTTGCTCATTGCTGGCGCTTTAACCTTTCCGGTTATTGCCATTACAGCACCTGAAGCGAAAGCAGATTTAATGGTTTGTAATAATTCAACCGCTAAAGCCTATGTAGCAAAAGCTTGGTACTCCGAAAAACGTTGGGTTGCAAGCGGATGGGCGCATATGTTTCCTAACGAATGTGAGACTATTCTATGCAGGTGATATGCGCTACAATTCTGCATATGTCTATGCAGCAAACTATGAATGGAAACCTTGGAAATTTCCACAAAAATACAGAGCCGCTCGATTTTGCGTTACACAGTCACCTTTCTTTATGAAGAATGCTAACGGCAGATGCTCTACCAAAATGATACAAAAGCAATTTTACAGATTCAGATCGGATCAGGGCTACGATTATACGCTGAATCTAAAATGAAGTTTCCCTATGTTGCGAATCAAAAGACTCGTTAAAAATTAAAAATTATACCAAGTAGTTTTATCACTAACAAAAAATGCCAATAGGAAGGTGGTACAAAAGCAAATCACTTCCTCCGCTCTTGCAACTTACGATAAACCGCCTTTAAATCAACATCATGGTGCGCCAAAGCTACCATTGTGTGATATAGCAAATCTGCAACTTCACCAGCGATCGCATCTGGTTCATCATCCTTACATGCCATCACCACCTCAGCAGATTCCTCGCCAATCTTTTTCAAAATCTTGTTATCACCGCCAGCAAACAACTTTGAGGTGTAAGAACTTTCCGTAGGATTGTCGCGGCGATCGCATATTATTTGAAACAATTGTGACAATGTATCCGCTGGCGGTGCAGCAATTTTACCATCTAGTTGATGAAAACAACTGCGCTCTCCTGTATGGCAGGCAATATCTCCTAACTGCTCAACCCCAATTAATAAGGCATCACTATCACAGTCATAACGGATACTCTGCACCTTTTGAATATGTCCCGAAGTCGCTCCCTTGTGCCACAATTCCTGACGAGAACGACTCCAAAAGCAAGTTTCTCCACTTTCCAAAGTCTTTTGTAACGATTCCCGATTCATCCAAGCCATCATCAAAACAGTACCATCCAGATAATCCTGGACAATTGCAGGTACCAGACCCCTGTCATCGTAGCGAATTTTATCAACAGGGATAGCTTGGCTTAGTGAATGTGGGTCGATAGAAAACATACCAGCTGCTGCAAGTAAATGCAAAAATAATTTATTGATTTACGATACCATTGTAGATAGGGCAGCTGGTTTACTTTTTTGAATTACACCTTCTTATTTAATCTTAAACAAGAACATTCCTATCCATAGCCGACTGCATTTTCACCGCACTCAAAGCGACTTTGTGAGCCTTTGCGGCTTCGCCATACCAATGGAGCGCCGAGTTAAAAGCCGCCCGGTAAAGATCCTGGTATGCGTCAGATAATCGATTACGAATATCTAAAGGTAAATCTTGATTCGTTTTATATAACATATTGTTATTTTTTTGGTTCAGCTATTTTAATAGCATAGAAGTTCTAAGCAGTTTTTAACACTATCCTGAGATAGAGCTTTTTGTTTCCCACTTTAGGAGAGAACCTTGGTAAATACCACGATTAAAACTACAAAATCACAAGAAATCTTCGCGGCTGCCCAAAACTTAATGCCCGGAGGCGTGAGTTCTCCAGTCCGCGCTTTCAAATCGGTAGGTGGACAACCAATCGTTTTTGATCGCGTTAAAGGCGCATACATTTGGGATGTCGATGGCAACCAATACATAGACTATGTCGGTACTTGGGGACCAGCCATTTGTGGTCATGCTCATCCGGAAGTAATTGCGGCACTGCATGAAGCCTTAGAAAAAGGCACCAGCTTCGGTGCGCCGTCAGTACTGGAAAATATACTGGCAGAAATGGTAATTAATGCCGTCCCCAGCATCGAAATGGTAAGATTTGTTAGCTCCGGTACTGAAGCTTGTATGGCAGTGCTGCGGCTGATGCGGGCTTTTACTGGGCGCGACAAAATTATCAAGTTTGAAGGCTGCTACCACGGTCATGCTGACATGTTCCTGGTGAAAGCAGGTTCTGGTGTCGCTACACTCGGCTTACCCGACTCCCCTGGAGTACCTAAATCGACAACTGCCAATACTCTAACCGCGCCTTACAATGACCTAGAAGCCGTCAAAGCTCTGTTTGAAGAAAACCGCGATGAGATTGCTGGTGTCATTTTAGAGCCAGTTGTTGGCAATGCTGGATTTATTTCCCCTGATGCTGGCTTCTTGGAAGGGTTACGAGAGCTTACCCACGAGCATAAAGCGTTATTGGTGTTTGACGAGGTGATGACGGGCTTCCGCATTGCTTACGGTGGCGCTCAAGAGAAGTTTGGCGTCACACCCGATTTGACCACCTTGGGCAAAATTATCGGCGGTGGTTTGCCAGTTGGGGCTTATGGAGGGCGCCGGGATATCATGTCAATGATTGCTCCGAATGGTCCTGTGTATCAAGCTGGGACTCTTTCTGGTAATCCCCTAGCGATGACTGCCGGTATTAAGACACTGGAATTGCTGCAAAAGTCCGGTACTTACGAGTACCTTGACCGGATTACTAAGAAGCTTGCAGACGGCTTGCTGCAAATTGCTCAAGAAACTGGTCACGCGGCTTGTGGTGGACAAATTAGCGGCATGTTCGGCTTATTCTTTACCTCTGGACCAGTCCATAACTACGAGGATGCGAAAAAGTCGGATACAGCGAAGTTTGGACGCTTCCATCGCGGTATGTTAGAGCGCGGTGTTTACTTAGCACCATCTCAGTTTGAGGCTGGATTTACTTCTTTTGCTCACACTGAGGAAGATATTGAGCGGACTTTAACAGCCGCACGGGATGTGATGTCTAGTCTGTAAATTAAGTACTGGGGACTGGCGACTGGGGACTGGGAAGAAATAGATCTATGTTAATAATCTTTTTCAAGCGTTCAAGCGTCCCTAATCCAAGCGTCTCCAGTCCCCAGTTTTTTAACAGCCACAGCCATTGTGAGCGCAGCCTTTCATTGTTTGATGACCTTCAGCACAGGCTTCGGAGCAATAGTATTTGTCTTCCTTTTTAATAGAATCCTCAAGGGAAACGATACAGAGGCAAGAAGGACAAGCACATTTCATTTGGGTTACGGTCGTCATAGTTTTTCCTCTTTATGCTGAAATTAATATAACATATGAACAGTTATTCAATTATTGGTTAATTTAAATTAAACTTAATTGTCTATTTATTAAGCGCACAAATAACATTGCTAATGGCTAATAGTAGTAAGGCAATTAGCCATTAGCAATTTTGGAGGTGTTATTCTGCCTCTAAATCTTCGCCTTCTTCCTCTTCGTCTTCGGCTGTCTTCGTCACAGAGTTAGCAGAAACAACAGCTCCCATTTCTAACTTGTCACGAACCAACTGCTTAATTTGTGCAGCAAATTCCGGCTTTTCTTCTAGGTACTTGATGGCGTTGTCTCGACCTTGGGAAATGTTGTCACCGTTGTAACTGTACCATGCTCCCTTGCGAACCAAGACACCAGTTTCTTCTGCCAGGTCAACAATACAACCCAGAGTAGAAACGCCTTTACCAAAAATAATGTCAAATTCCGCGATTCTGAAAGGCGGCGCTACTTTATTTTTGGCGACTTTGACTTTGACGCGGTTACCAAATTCTTCCGTCCCTTTTTTCAAGGTTTGAATCCGGCGAATATCCAAACGCACTGAAGCGTAAAACTTCAAGGCGTTACCGCCAGTGGTAGTTTCTGGGCTACCGTAGGTGACACCGATTTTTTGCCGCAACTGGTTAATAAAAATTACCGTGCAACCAGATTTACCAATATTACCAGTAATTTTACGCAGAGCTTGGCTCATTAATCTCGCTTGAAGACCAACGTGGGTATCGCCCATTTCCCCTTCAATTTCGGCTCGCGGAACCAATGCTGCCACTGAGTCAATTACTACAATGTCAACGGCAGCGGAGCGGACAAGCTGATCGACAATTTCCAAAGCAGATTCCCCAGTATCAGGTTGAGAAATCAGCAAATTGTCAATATCAACACCCAATGCCGCCGCATAGGTGGGATCAAGGGCATGTTCTGCATCAACATAGGCGGCGATGCCACCTTCTTTTTGCACTTCGGCGACTGCGTGTAGCGCTACTGTGGTCTTACCAGAACTTTCTGGTCCATAAATCTCGATTACTCGCCCCTTGGGTAAACCGCCGCCCAATGCCAAATCCAGGGTGAGCGCCCCACTGGAAATGGTTTCTACCCGCATCCGGGTAGCATCGCCCAGGCGCATGATTGCTCCTTTACCAAAGCTACGCTCAATTTGGGTGAGTACCATGTTGAGCGCTTTTTGCTTGCCTGCATTATCAGTAGTGTTAACAGCCATTCCTGCCTCTTAATATATGGATTTAAGGAGTGTGGGTTGGAGATGAGTAGAACAGATATACTATTTTGACATTTTTTAGCCGCTATCCGCTACACAGAAAAAGCGCGGGTTTCTCTGCTATGTCGTGGAAACAACATGCTTGGCATTTCTCAACTGGGCTTTCCTTGTTCTTTTAACAGCAAGATTGCGTGAGAAGATCCTAACGCGATCGCAGGTACACTGACGAGGGATTTTTGGCAGGAAAAGTCAAACCAAAGGTTGTTTTGCCAAAAAAAAATAAGATTGTCTTGTGGGGCAGGCGTTAACTCCGCACCCCGATACATTAAGCGGGCAATACAATTATTATCATGACTTTTGAGCTTCCTGACTCTTTAATTCCCAATACAGCGCTGTCAGTAGCTGGGTTAACTGATTACATCCGCTTACTGTTAGAGCAAGATGAGCAACTGCGGCAAGTTTGGATAACTGGCGAAGTTTCCAGCACTAATCAACATCGCAGTGGGTTATTTTTTACACTGCAAGATCCAGATGGAACAGCAGCAATTAAGTGCGTGGTGTGGAATAGTCAATTGGCAAGACTCGCGCAAATACCTATTCGGGGTGAGCAATTAATCATTTTGGGTAGTATCCGGGTTTATCCAGGGCGGGGAGAATATCAACTTTCAGTTTGGCAGGCAATGCCCGCTGGTGTAGGTTTACAAGCGCTGCGCTATCAACAACTAAAAAACCGCTTACTTGCTGAGGGTTTGTTCGATTTAGAAAGAAAGCGATCGCTTCCCACTCATCCCCAAATCATCGCCGTTGTCACTTCACCCACCGCTGCTGCTTGGGGTGATATTCAGAAAACTCTTAAGCAACGGTATCCCGGTTTACACGTTTTATTTTCTCCTGCGACAGTGCAAGGTGAGCAAGCGCCAGAATCTATTGTAAAAGCCATTGAGCGGGTAGAACGAGATAATCGCGCCGAAGTGTTAATTTTATCGCGGGGAGGTGGCGCGGTTGAGGAATTAGCTTGCTTTAATGATGAAAGAGTAGTGCGTGCTGTTGCTAATTGTACAATTCCGGTAATTACTGGAATTGGTCATCAAAGAGATGAATCTTTGGTAGATTTAACAGCGGATGCTTGTGTGCATACTCCCACAGCGGCAGCGGAATTGGTTGTGCCGGCACTGTCGGAGTTGTATGCTGAACATCGGCAGCGAATTGCTGTTTTACACGAAGCTGTAAAATATAACTTGCAAACTGCGGAATATCAACTGCAACAAATGCAAAACCGCTTGCGGCGTTTGCGGTTAGACCGGCAAGTACAGCAAGAAGTGCAGGCGCTTTCTTGGAAGCGTCAGCAATTAATGCAAGTAACTACACGCCAATTGCAGCAAGCAACGCAGCATATAGAAATGTTGCGGCAAAAGTTGACAAGTCTTGATCCGCAAGCTGTGTTGCAGCGTGGTTACGCCGTGGTAAAAAAGGAAAATGGAGCGATCGCTCGTTCTGCTAGTGAGTTAGAAGTAGGACAAGAGTTATCGATTCAGTTGGCGCAAGGAAAAGTTAAAGTAAGAATTACCGAAGTTAAAAATTAACGCATCGCTAAGATGCAGAAAAGTTGATGGTTAAACGTAAAAGTGCTTCTAGTTCTGACTCGATGGAGGGTGGGAATTATGAGGCGAAAGTTGCGGAAGTTGAAAGAATTATTGCTCGGATTGAGGCAGGTGAGTTGCAGTTAGAAGACGTGTTTGAGCAGTTTGCTAAGGCTGTGGAGTATTTGCGCGATTTGGAAAGTTTTTTACAGCAGCGACAGCAGCAGGTAGAATTGTTGATTGAAACTTTAAACGATGAGTAATTTTATTTAGTTAGTGAAGTGTAATTACAGCAGTTTTCATGTATTTAGACCACACTCAAGTTTTCTGTATTTCTTCCTTTGCGCGCCAGTCGCTTCAACGGGGGGGAACCCCCGCACGGTGAGCCAGCGCGGTCTTGGGGAGGCAGTGCGTTGGGCGGCTCCGCCGACTTGAAGCATCTGCCGTGGTCTCCCCCATGAGCGACTGGCGAACCCCGAAGGGGCGCTGGCTTGCCTTTGCGGCTTTGCGTAAGATAAAAATAATGTGGTTTATTTACCTGAAAATCACACCATTATTTATTTATAAAGACCAAAAAAGTGCAGCAAAATTGTTAAATCGTTCGGTTTATCCCTGGGATTTTTAATGAGTGAATGAGCGAATTTTTCCCAAGGTTGTTGACATTTTTAATTAAACGTTGCATTAGTAGCAGATAAGCAACATTATCTATTTAATTTATCGGACATGATAAGGCGATCGCATGATGGCGGATATGGTCTTCAATAAAAGTAGCGATAAAGTAATAACTGTGGTCGTAGCCTTCTTGATAACGCAAGTTTAAAGGTTGTTTAACTGCGGCGCAAGCTTGCTCAAACAATTCTGGCTTTAATTGCTCAGTTAAAAATTGATCATCAGTACCTTGATCAATTAAAATCAAACTGTGATATCTTTCTTTTTGCACCAATTCGCTCGCATCGTAAGCACGCCAGCTTTCTTTATCATCTCCCAAATAGCGGCTGAGTGTCTTTTCTCCCCAAGGACAACGCATAGGTGCAACGATAGGGGCGAAAGCGGATACTGATTTATAAAAATTCGGGTTTCTCAACGCGCATACAATAGCACCGTGTCCCCCCATCGAATGACCGAAAATGCTTTGTTTATCAGCTTGCGCGGGGAAATATTCGCTAATTAAAGCGGGTAATTCGTGGACGACATAGCTATACATTTGATAGTGCGATCGCCACGGTTCGACTGTAGCATCAACATAAAAGCCAGCACCCGTGCCAAAATCCCAATCATCATCCTCACCGGGAATTCCCGTATTACGCGGGCTAGTATCCGGTGCAACTAACATTAAACCATATTCTGCTGCGAAGCGCTGCGCCCCCGCCTTCACCATAAAATTCTCTTCCGTACTACTCAAACCCGCGAGGAAATAAAGAACCGGAACCGGCTTTTGCACTGCTTGCGGTGGTTGATAGACAGCGAAGCGCATTTCACCGTTACAGGTGGAAGAAGGATGGCTATAAAAGCCGAGTTTACCACCGAAAGATTTATATTCTGAGATGAGATTGATATTAGTCATTAGATAAAGGTCTTTTTAGAATACTTGTTGCACAAATAATTTTTTGTCTCACGCAAAGCCGCAAAGACGCAAAGAAGAACGCTCTCTGCGCTCTCTGCGGTTCGTTTAATCAAACGTCACTACACTCCGAATTGACTCACCTCTGTGCATCAAATCAAAAGCATCATTAATTTGCTCAATCGGCATTACATGAGTAATCAAATCATCAATATTTATCTTCCCTTGCATGTACCAATCAACAATTTTAGGCACATCTGTACGTCCCCTCGCACCTCCAAAAGCTGAACCTTTCCAAACACGTCCAGTCACAAGTTGAAAAGGACGAGTTTTAATTTCTTCACCCGCACCAGCAACACCAATAATCACGCTGACACCCCAACCTTTGTGACAGCATTCTAAAGCTTGACGCATAATATTCACATTACCAATACACTCAAAAGAGTAATCAGCGCCGCCTTTTGTTAAATCCACCAAATAAGCAACCAAATCACCTTCTACTTCCTTGGGATTAACAAAGTGCGTCATTCCAAACTTTTTTGCCAAAGCGCGTCTGTTGGGATTAATATCAACTCCGACAATCATATTTGCTCCTACCATCCGCGCTGCTTGGATGACATTTAAACCAATACCGCCTAAGCCGAAAACTACGACATTCGCTCCCGGTTCCACTTTAGCTGTATTGATAACTGCACCGATACCCGTGGTTACGCCGCAGCCAATATAACAAACCTTATCAAAAGGTGCATCCTCGCGGATTTTTGCCACGGCAATTTCTGGCAAGACTGTATAATTTGCGAAGGTAGATGTGCCCATGTAGTGATGTAACTTCTCGCCACCGATGGAGAAGCGACTGGTACCATCGGGCATTACACCACGCCCTTGGGTAACGCGGATGGCTTGACAAAGGTTGGTTTTCATGCTTAAACAATATTCGCACTGACGACATTCGGGAGTGTATAGGGGAATGACGCGATCGCCTACTTTCACACTCTTGACATCAGCACCCACCTCCACTACAACACCAGCGCCTTCGTGTCCCAAAATCGTGGGAAATAACCCTTCAGGGTCTTTTCCAGAAAGGGTGTAAGCATCGGTATGACAAACGCCGCTGGCTTTAATCTCCACCATCACTTCTCCAGCGCGTGGTCCCTCAAGTTGCACGGTTTCAATCGTCAACGCTTTACCCGCGCCGTAAGCTACTGCTGCTTTAACTTCCACTCGTCAGCCTTCCTGTGTAGATTTTGTGAATAGCTGATCTGAGTGTAGATCGGTAATGGGGAATGGGAAGCGATCGCACCTAAGATGTGCTACACGCTCGAGTTGCGCTTGTTAAATTAGTGCGTTCCCGCACATCTGTGACCGAAGAAAGGCAGTTCTTGCTGAGGGCAGAAGGCAGAAGGGAAGATTTTTTTTCCCCTCAGCAAGAGCGGGTTTGAAGCCCCAGACGCCACGCTCCGCTCGCGGCGCTACGCGATTTATTTATGAAGAAGAAAAAAAGATTTTTTCCGAGACACGTAGTGCGTTCGCGCAGCGTCTCGTAGAGAGGAAAAAGGTGTCCTTGTTAAATCCCCTAAATTTATTTATGGGGATTCCTTCTGCCCTCAGCAAGAACTGCCTTCTGCCTTCTTAATTGTCGCTTCGGTGTTTTTTCGTTTTGTTTCCTTATGTTCATTGTGACAGCACTAATCTACCTATGGCATTTTCCGGTGAGATTGGTACATTGGTTACAGGCGCTAAAGCTTGCAGGTGATATCAACCCGCCAGCAGAAACCGCTATATAATTTGTCAATCCTTGAGTTTATCCTATTGCACTGCTTATGAAACCTGCCCTAAGTAAAATTGGCGACCAAATGTCCAACCTGACTGGTGTCAGAGCTATTATGAAGGACATTAACGAAACATTACGAGCCGGTGCGGGGCAGCAATTTATTAATTTGAGTGCTGGGAACCCGTTGATTTTACCGGAGGTTGAGCAGTTGTGGCGCGATTGTACGGCAGAATTGCTGGCTAGTTCCGAATATGGTGAGGTGGTTTGTCGCTACGGTTCCAGTCAGGGCTATGCACCATTAGTGGAAGCGATCGTCAACGACTTTAACAAACGCTATGGTTTAAATTTAACAGAACGCAATATTCTTTTAACTCCAGGCAGTCAAAGTCTTTATTTCTACGCTGCCAATGTCTTCGGCGGTTACACTAGCAGTGGCGATTTAAAAGAAATTGTCTTGCCCCTCAGCCCTGATTATACAGGTTACGGTGGTGTCACTTTATGTGCAGAAGCCTTAATCGCCTACAAACCAACTTTAGATATTGACGCTGCGGCACACAAGTTCAAATATCGTCCAGATTTCAGCCAACTGGAAATTACAGAAAACACAGGCTGCGTCATCTTCTCTCGCCCCTGTAACCCCACTGGTAACGTCCTCACTGATGATGAAGTGAAAAAAATTGCCGCTTTGGCTGCACCTTTTGAAGTACCAGTGTTGATTGACTCAGCTTATGCGCCTCCCTTCCCGGCGTTGAACTTTACCGAAATGACACCAGTGTTTGGAGACAATATTCTGCACTGCATGAGTTTATCAAAAGTTGGATTACCTGGAGAACGAATTGGCATTGCGATTGGGGATGAAGAGTGGATTCATGTTCTGGAGTGCTTCCAGACGAATATGTGTATTCATCCTTCTCGGTATGGACAAGCGATCGCCGCTCGCGCTATCAATTCTGGTAAACTTGGAGAAATTTCTGAACAAGTTATTCGCTCATTTTATCAAAATAAATTCACTGTTCTAGAAGAGAGTTTATTTGCCGCCATGCCCAATGATTTACCTTGGTTCCTCCATCGTGGCGAGGGAGCAATTTTTGCTTGGTTGTGGTTGGATGAGTTACCGATTACTGATTGGGAATTTTACCAGGAACTTAAGCAGGTGGGTGTAATTGTTGTTCCTGGTAGTAGCTTCTTCCCCGGTTTACGAGAAGATTGGTTGCACAAGCACCAATGTTTGCGGATCAGCCTCACCGGTAGCGATGAGGAAATTGCTGTGGGAATGCAGCGTTTAGCAAAGGTGGCGCAACAAGTTTATCAGCGTGCAGCTGTGAGTGCTTAAATGAACCGCAAAGACGCGAAGAAGCCGGGGAAGCAAAAGATAAATTCC